>NZ_VTSR01000032.1:900000-1104439 GCF_008329715.1 Gimesia chilikensis
GGCTTCGGTGTAACGCATGGCTGCGGGAGGCAGACCGGCCAGAGAGCCGAAGTTCCCCTGCTTGTCGATGAGGACATTCCGCATGACCCATTCCTGCCCCAGACGGACCAGGGTAGGATAAATTGAACCATCCCCGTGCGGGTGATAGTTACCGCTGGTGTCACCGGAAATCTTTGCGCATTTTACCCGGGATGAACTGGCTCCCAGGTTCAGATCGTTCATGGCGACCAGAATACGACGCTGTGAGGGTTTGAGACCATCGCGAGCGTCAGGCAGGGCGCGGCTGATAATTACACTCATCGCATAGGTGAGGTAACTGTCCCGCATTTCATCCTGAATGTCCAGATGCTTGATATTCGGGTCAATATTTGGCTCTTCGCCGTTATCGGTGGCCAATCCTTGTTCTCCTTAAGGAATTCAACTTCAGATGTTGTCTTGCTTTGTAGATAGTATCGAAACTGTTTCGCGCTGATTTCTCAGGAGACTGACAGTCCTGATTCCGGGGAAACAGACACCGTTCATCCTGAGATCAGGGTAACAATTCGGGCAAATTGAAATGAACGCGAGTATCCTTACTGTCGACTGAAAAAAACTGCCTGGCGAAAACTGTTTTTTAGATCAAAACAGAGGTTGAAAAACGAGCCAAAACTCGCAGAATTCATGCGTCTCAACCTGATACAAATTGTAGCTGGAATCGCCTGATATCACAACTGACAATGCCCCTGAATTTTAAGGTCTGACCAGGGTGAAAAACCTTGATTTTCAATAAGTTACGTTCTCAAATTCATCATTGAGGAGAACATGGACATTGCATAGAATAGATAAGCGCAGATCAGCTGCTTTTTGCCCCGTTTTCTGACTCGGATTGCTGTCCGGAAGCCCCCCATTTTTTCGAAAACTTTTGTATGAATGATCCAGAATCAAAAGATCAGGCAGGCTGCCCCGGCGATTCCAGTCTGGAGAGCCAAAATACGCAGGCCCCTGCAGGGGACCTGGATGATTCACTGGAAAAAACACTGAGGCAGAGTCCCGCTGAGCGTGAGCAGGCGGCCCACCTGAGTAAGGATCGACTGTCGCTGCCTGCGAAGGTCCCCGGTTATCTGATGGTTCGTTCCCTGGGGGAAGGATCCTATGGATCGGTCTGGCTGGCCCAGGAAGAAAATACCGGGAAGTATGTGGCAATCAAGTTCTATACGTATCGCCGGGGCCTGGACTGGTCGCTGCTGAACCGGGAAGTTGAAAAACTGGCAGAGCTTTATACCTCGCGGAATATTATCAGTCTGCAGGGAGTGGGCTGGAACAGTGATCCTCCCTACTACATGATGGAGTACCTGGAAAATGGATCACTGGCATCGTTTCTGGATGCAGGCCCGTTGCCGGTTCCTGAGGCCGTTCGCATCGCCAAAACTGTATTACAGGCACTGGTGCATGCGCATGGGAGAGGCATTCTACACTGTGATCTGAAGCCGGCGAATGTTCTGCTGGATGACAATTATGAGCCCCGGATTTGTGATTTCGGGCAGTCCCGTCTGTCTGACGAACAGAGCCCTTCTCTGGGAACGCTTTATTACATGGCTCCCGAACAGGCAGACCTGCAGGCGGTTCCCGATGCCCGCTGGGACGTCTATGCTCTGGGAGCATTGCTCTATCACATGCTGTCCGGCAAGGCGCCTTACCGGACGCCTGAGAATGAGCAGGCCATTCGTCAGCTGGAGACGCTGGAAGAAAAGCTCGAAGCCTATCGGGAATTGATCCGCAAAGCCCCCCGCCCTGCGGAACATCGCAAAGTCAAAGGGATCGACCGCCGTCTGATCGATATTATCGATCGATGTCTGGAAACAGATCCCCGCAATCGATTTCCTAATGCGCAGGCCGTATTGAGCAGTCTTGTCCAGCGTGAGCAGTATCGTGCCCGTCGTCCTTTAATTGCACTGGGAATCATCGGACCTTTATTGCTGGTGCTGGGAGTGATTCCGGTGGCGGGGGCGGCGGTGAATCAGATGGTCTCTCAGTTTCGTGAAAACCTGACAGCGCGGGCGTTGAAGGGAGATCTGATCTCGGCCAACCTGCTGTCACAAAACGTGGAGCACGATCTTCAGGATCGTCAGGTACAGCTGGTAGAATTATCTGAGCGAACTCTGCTGCGTGATATGCTGGAAAAAGTACAGGATCCACAGGATGACCAATCAGAGAGCCTGGAGAGCTACGGTGAAATTGCAGAATACCTGCAACACGAGAAAGATCTGGTCGATGAGAAGCGAGAATCTCTGCAGCGGGAAAAAGACGCCAGCTGGTTTTTAACGGATGCGAAAGGGATTCAGGTCTGGCGGGACCCTCCCCGTCCGACCATCGGGCAGGACTTCTCTCACCGGGACTACTTTCATGGTCATGGGACCGAATATGAGAAAGGCCATGCACCTGCTTCCGTTCAGCCGATTCAGCGTCCATATATCTGTCAGGTCTTCAAAAGTGATGCCTCCAATCAGTGGATGGTAGCGGTAGCAGTTCCGATCTGGAGTTTGCAACACGACAGAGTACTGGGGATTCTGGGACGCACGACCCACCTGGATCAGTTGCTCACAGGTTATGATGAAAGCATTCGCGGCGATTCCGAGAAAATCGGTGACCGGAAAATTGCACTGATTGATAACCGGGATGGAAAGGTGCTGGCTCATCCCCGTATGACCGCAGAAAACCTGCGACCCATGAGTCGGGAAGAGGTCGATCAGCTGGTACTCAAAGGTGAGCACTTTGATCAGCTGAAATTATTTAAACTGACAGAGAAGAAGGAAAATCGTGGCCCGTTGCCTGCGGTAATCAGCGATTATCATGATCCGGTAGAGGCGGTCTTTTCCGATGATCCTCAGGATAATCTCTGGCTGGCTGCTTTCGCACCGGTGGGAAATACGGGATGGACGGCCGTCGTTCAGGAACGACGGGGGCTGGCGTTGCGGCCGGTTGTCGAGATGAAACGCTGGCTGATTGAGTACGGGTTGATTGTGCTCGTCACGAGTTGCCTGCTGATCTTTACGGTATGGTATTTCGTAATGCGGGTTTTGACCGAGCGGCGCGGCTGGGACTGGTCTCGTCACCAGTCGGAAAAGAAATCGGATACGGAGACAACGGTTTCGAATTGACGATTTGAGGAGTACCCTCATCGTCTCTCGGGGAGATCCTCACAACAGGGAGCAGATTTTTGTTGGAACTTTTGATCTATGGAGCCCATTCCCGGGATTCCAGTCGCATCGGACTGGAGCCGGGGCAGGAACTGGTATTAGGGCGTGCTTCCACTGCCGACATTTCGGTTCCCTGGGATGACCGTATTTCGCGACGGCATGCCCGCTTGCAGGTGCAGTCCAAACAGGTGCACGTCAGTAAGATTGAGGAAGCAGAAAACGAAATCTTCCTATCTGGTTCCGGGCAGACCGAGTTTCAGCTCGAACCGGGTAACTCGTTTGTTATTGGCTCTACGACATTCCAACTGGTTGACTCCGTGTCCAGTTTTACTTCACCTCGTGAATCCCCGCTGGAAGAGGTGACCTTCAAGCCACATGAACTTCTAAAAGTTAAGTATCGAGATGCCGATCAGAGAATCGACGTACTCGCGCATCTGCCAGAACTGATTTTAGATGCTCGGAATGATGCAGACCTGTTTCATCGTCTGGTGACGATGCTGCTGTCGGGCGTCAAGCATGCTGACGCGGTGGCTGTCGTGCGGCTCAATGAGGATGACCGGGTCGAAGTTCCTTTCTGGGAGCGTCGACGACAGGCCCAGGGGGGCTTTCATCCGAGTGGGCGTCTGGTGAAAGAGGCTGTTAAAAAGAGCGGGCGCTCGGTGCTTCACGTCTGGGCGGCACGTGAAGAAAAACCGGAGCAGGATGATTATACAGCAGTTGCTGAGTTTGACTGGGCATTCTGTACGCCGATTGAAGATGGTCCTGCGGGAAATTGGGGACTGTATGTTGCGGGGGAACTGGATCATCCTTATCAGGCAGGTGGTGGCAGGAGTGGTCTCGATCTCCAGGCGGACGTAAAATTCACCGAGCTGGTTGCGGCGATCGTGAAGTCGGTCCGTCGCCTGAACCAACTGGAACGTCAACAGGCCGGTCTGCGCCAGTTCTTTGCTCCTCCGATCCTGTCTGCTTTGGGGGATAATCTGAATACGGAGATTCTGGAGCCCCGCGAATGTGATGTGACGGTGCTGTTCTGTGACTTACGAGGATTCAGTCAGCACGCGGAAGATTCTTCCGGCGACCTGATCGGTCTCTTGGGGCGTGTCAGTCAGGCGCTGGGGATTATGACAGCGCATATTCTGGACTTTGGCGGGGTGACGGGAGATTTCCAGGGAGATGCAGCTCTGGGTTTCTGGGGCTGGCCCTTCTCTTCTGATCTGGCGCCCCTGGATGCCTGTCGGGCAGCCCTGGCGATCCGTCAGGCCTTTGAACAGATTCGTCAGCAACCCGAACATCCGCTGTCTGATTTTCGAATGGGGATTGGAATTGCCCATGGTCGGGCAGTCGCGGGTAAAATCGGCACCAGCGACCAGGTTAAGGTGACCGTGTTTGGTCCGGTGGTTAATCTGGCCAGCCGCCTGGAAGGTTTGACCAAGCACCTCCGCGTTCCGGTTGTGCTGGATGAAGCGACGGCGCAGATCGTGCGGAGTAAACTGGATCGTCGGGAAGGTCGCGTTCGCAAACTTGCTCAGATCCTGCCCTATGGCATGGAGAAGTCGGTGCTGGTCAGCGAACTATTGCCTCCCGAATCGCAGGCGGAAACTCTGACAGAAGAGGAAGTTGCCTGCTACGAACGTGCTGTAGACTGCTTTATAACAGGCGACTGGGAAGAATCATTTCGTCTGCTGCACGCGATTCCCGCTTCCGACCGGGCCCAGGATTTTCTGTCTCTGCAGATTGCCCGTTCAAATCGAGTGGCACCTGCCGACTGGGATGGGACAATCCGCTTCGATTCCAAGTAACTCTTCATTTCTGGCAAAGCTTTTTGAGGCCAGGCTGGCCCGGTTCCGATTATGCAGCCTGAACGGAACAGGTTGACTTCGCGCGCGGTTGACTGTTCATTTTTCTCAGAATTTCTGGTCATCTGGCTAAAGTTGACCTATTTTTTAACGACGGGCATCACGGAGATGCGGATGTGATGGGCCTTGTACAATCTGTATTCAGCAGCCTGGAGAGAGTGAAATCATGAGTAACGCAGAATTATTGATCGAACCGGAAGAGGTAACACAGGAAACGGAAAAGCACTGTCAGAGATCCCGGGAAATTGAAATCAATCTTCGTTCTCAGGAGATGCTGCTGGTTTTAAATGAAGTATTTGATTCGATTGTTCCTTCAAGCAAGTCTTAAAAATTGATTTCAATTATCAGTAGTAGGTTCCTCTCATGCTACAAGCATCAGAAAAGTCAAACGCACGCATTTTAGTTATAGATGACGACCCGCTCTTCCGTAATCTCATGGTTTCATTTTTACGGAGAGAGTATTTTGTATCCGTGGCCAGTGATGGCTCGGAAGGTTTTTACAAAGCACTCGAGTATCCACCGGACATTGCCATTGTCGATGTGCAGATGCCGGTCTGGGATGGTTTGCAGACACTGAAAGCATTCCGGTCACATCCGACCCTCTGCAAGACAAAAATCATCATGCTGACTTCAGATGCCAGCAAGGGGACAGTTGTCGCTGCAATTCAGGGGGGAGCGAACGACTACATCATTAAAACCAGCTTCTCTAAAACAGAGCTGCTGGATAAGGTCCGGAAATTCGCCCAGCCGGGATCCGGAAATGTGGCCAATACTCCGAATTCAGCACGCCGTCAGAACTCGGTCACTGCTGCCGTGAGTAGTACTCCGCAACCTCACCCTGCAGAAAAAAGTGCTGGTCGTGCTTCCATTGAAGATCAACTGAGCGATCTTTCTCTCGACAAGTCAGAGGAAGAGATGCTGGAAGAGATTATGGATGAATGGGAGTAATCAGGGCTGATCTGTTCCCGATTGAATTTCAATCTGCAGCTGATCAACCCTGGCTCACCCGAAGATCCGGGCATCCTTATATGGTATCTTAAAATCCAAAGAAAAACCCCGCAGAGCTGACAATGGGCTCCGCGGGGTTTTTGATTATCGGTCATCGATTGTGAATTACAGGGTCTCTTTCGAGAACTTGGCAATCACGTTTCCGATGAATTTGAGAATACCTTTGTCGAGTTTGGCTTTGCCATCGATGACATCGCCTTCGCGTTTCATGACAAAAGTGAAGGTATCGTCTTTATCAGTGAGCGAGCCGAGCAGCATTTCGCGGATTTCCACGTTGCCTTTTTTATCCCGGACTTTGTTGATCAGTTTCAACCAGGGCAGCGTTTTCACGTTCAGTTCAATCACATTGGGACTGACTTTTTCCGGAGCCGGCTCTTTGACCTTCTTGGCGGCATCTTTGATGTTCTGAATCGCATCAGGGCCAGCTGCCATCCAGAGTGCCTCGGGAGTGCTGCCGACATAGAGTGCTTCTCCATCACCGAAGAGCTCATAGAACCCGGCCTGGAATTCTTCCCGGATCGTGATTTTGTGGATCTTCAGGTTCTCTTCGTTGACCACATCCACTTCGACGGTCTGCCCTTTCATCAACTGGGGCAGGAGTTCAACAACTTCCTTCAGCTTGGCACCATCGGTAGAACGGATGCCGCCGAGCAGTGCATATTTACCGCCGTCAGCTGAGTTGGTATTGATGAAGCCATCGATGAGTGCGGTCTCTTTGCCTGCTTCCAGCATCTGAATGATCAGTTCCGCGATCTTTTTGCCGGCTTCTTTCTGCTTGTCGGTCAAATCTTTGTTGCTATCAATCCGCTCTTTAATGCTGGGGAGCAGCAGACTGTAGAACGCGGTGATGTTGGCTTTGCGCATTTCATCCAGGGGATGATTGATGCGGCCGTTTAAGATTCCGTCCTGCTTGACTTCGACGTTGGCGAAATAGCTGGGTTTGGTAGCAAACTGTTTGATGCTTTCATCCAGCGAAGTTCCTTCGATTGCTTTCAGGCTGAAGACGAGGCGTCCTTCATTCTGAGTGGCGTCTGTGGTCCAGCCGATGACCATCTTCTGGGCTTCAGCAAAGAGTCGCTCGGCTTCATCCATCTGGTGGGTAAAAGCGAGCTTACGCAGTTCGAAAGCATTGTCGGTTTCATCCCGCTTTTTCTTGATGGCAGCCTGCAGCTGTTCGCGGGTTTTGGTCATGGATTTCTTTCGCAGATCCACGCCTTCTTTTTCATTCGTGATCAGTGCGCTGAAATCGTATTCGGCTTTGATCAGTTCCTGGACCCGCTTGAGCGGGTCTTCGATGTTCTCGACCTCGTCCAGTTTTTCAGAGATGATCACATATTTCTTTTCCTGCAGATACTGCATAAAACCTTCGAAGAGGTTGCCCAGTTTGTATGGGCCTTTACGCTGTTTCTTGGAAGAGATTTCAAAGACTTCCAGGTTATCGCGGAATTCTCCCAGATCACTAATGGGGAGGATCAGTCGATAGCGTTGCTGCTGATTTTCACCAAGCAGGATGTCGATGCGGAGGGGACGTTGTTTATCAATTCCCTCCAGGAAGGTCGGGATCAACTGTTCGAGATTGGTCCAGCCTTTCTTGTCACCTGCCAGATCTAACACCAGATACTTGAGGTCAGCAATCATGCCATCGGCATTAATCTGGACCAGAGAGATATTAGGGGCAGCTTTATTTTCTTGAGCAGTTGCGACGCGCGGGAGTGAGAACGCAACGAATAGAATCAACGCTAAATGAGCAATGCGGCTCATACATTTCCTCCATGATGTATTTCTGAGGATCTTGGGGATCGATATCTGATTTGCCTGCATCTTCTGCAGGGACCGACAGCAACTGTCGTCCCGATTCAACACAGGTTGGTAGCAAATGTTAGTTTATACCAATAGTAATGAATAGGGAACTCTGGTTGAAGAAATAGCTAAAGTCCGAAATCGAAGATTTCTCTGTCGGGTAGACCAGGCGAATCTGGGATAAGAAATACAATGTGAACGTGTGTATTGTCAGGGTCCGGGTGGACTAGAGGGTCCAGAATAGAAATTCGGCGGTGCTCTGCGAAAATATGAAGGATGTTCAGAAACAAACCCAAAATTTTCGGAAGTGAAGTCGACCTCATTGCAGAATCGCTAAGATTCCCCAGCCTTTGAATTTTCAGCCGATTTTGATTCAGTCTAATCAGGACTGACCAGGCCAGCAGCGGAGGTGCCCTTCTCTGGCTGGGAGTCAGGCAGTCCGCGATATCACCGTGGAATCCCCTCTGGTTCATCAGGAGGAGTCCTCAGTTGTGATTACAACTTTTTCTCTGGTTCTTTGGCAGGAGGCGTTTCGGGTTGTGAACCACGGGCAGCCTCAATTCCTGTGACCAGTCCCAGATAGCCTGAGATTCGTTCGGTGGGCGTGTAATTACTGCCTTGAAGAATTTTGCTGACAGCCGGGATCTGTTTCTGTTCGACCGCGACTGCACCAATTGTATTCAGCATATCCTCACGGAGTACCGGATCTTTGGTCGCAGTCACAAACTGCACGGCCTGACTGAATTGCGACTGATTCAAGAGTCGGGATAACAGCTTGAGGGAGAGTTGCCCCTTCCAGGGTTTCTTCAGGTCAGACTGGTTGATCAGGTGAGCTGCCTGCTCTGGTTTCCCGTTCTTGATCAGGGACGCGGTCTGACGGAGCAGCTCATCTTCTTTGGAAAGCTTGGGGGCACTGCTGGTCAGGGCTTTACTGATCTGTGATTTCAGATCTTCGTTCTGTGAGCCGACAGATTCCAGAATTACAGCAGGCAGCGTCGTTTCCTGCAGGGCATCTTTGAGGTTGAGATTTGAATTTTGTGAGGCAGCCTGCACCAGATTCCAGACTTCAGGAGCCAGGCCTGAGCGGGAGGCCTGTGCCAGGAGTGCGACTAATTTTTCGGATCGCTGTTCACCGGCGGCTTTCAGACTGCGGAGTTGTTTGTTGTATTCAGTAATGGCCCGGTTAACGCGATCGGAAGTGTCGAGATTGAAGGTGTCTTTGATCTCATCCCGGAAATTGAAATTCGTCGTTGCGTTCGATTTTTCTTTGACTGCAGCGAGGCTGGGGGCAGTGGCCTGAATGCTCTGGACTGCATTTTTGAGGTATTGCAGTGCTTCAGCTTTCTTGCCTAGCTCTGACTCGGCACAGGCGATCTGCAGATAAGTCTGAGCCAGCTGTTCCAGAGGAGCAGCCTGAGGCAGTCGCATGGAGTTCACCTCTTTGAGGTCTCCCAGAGTAATGGGAGTCGGAACGGGCTGATCTTTGATCAGACTGACGGCCCGGTCGACAAAGGCCTGTGCGGCCTCTTTCTGATTCAGGTTGACCAGTTCTCGCGCACAGCGGGCCAGCATCATGGCGTTGCCAGTGGGCGAGAGCTTCTGCTCTGCCGGCTGAACCAGACTTAAATCTGGTTTCTGCTGTTGTTTGACGGCCTGTTCGAGCCGAGAGAGTGACCATTGAGTAACTGCTTCCGTCCGATCAGCAGAATCGGAGGCCATGGCTGCCCAGTTCAGGGCGGCTTCCGGATAACCGTGAGTGACCAGAATCATGGTGGTTGCTACCCACTGGGGAGAAGCCCACATGCGGTGCAGGTCAATCAGGGATTCAAAATCATGGTGATTGGCTTCCTGGGCGATCTGCAGGTAAGCCGAGAGTTGTGCCAGATTACTTTCCGCCTGGTATTTGCGGATGAGATCGGTAGCCAGGTCTTCTTTTCCGGCGGCAATCCAGAAGGCAGCCAGGCGGGAGATCAGGTCTAAGGTATCCCTTCCGCCGTAATCGGGGATCTTCTGGGAGAGTTCAATTGTCTGATCCAGCGTCTCTTTGAGACCGGCCTGATCTTTCTCCTTAAGCTGAATCCAGCCAATTTCGATCAGGGGGAAGATTTTATAAAATGGCAGTGGAGGACTGACGGCGTCAATCCGCTCCATCTGTTCGCGGGCGGCAGGAATGTTTCTGGTAACTGCATAAGCTTCGGCTGCCAGTCGCCGACTGAACGGTTTGCTGCGATTCCCGCGGTCGCGAGAAAGATTAACAATTTCCTCCAGTGCATTCTGTTTCACTTTGGCCGGATCAACGGACGTCTGCGAATTCTGTGTTGTCTGCTCGGGGGGATTCAGCGGGTTTTGCGCCAGAGGATTTGGTTTATCATTGGAATTGTTTGAGAAATTATTCTTTGTCGCCTGAGAAATGACCGGGTTTTTGAAGGGCTGGGACAGTTCGGAAGCATCTGGAACCTGAGTGAAATACCAGTAGGCGCCACCAATGGCTCCCGCAGAAACTACGATGGCACCGATCAGCGGCAGTTTCGAGGGTTTCTTTTCTTTGGGCTCTTCTTCCTCAGTGGCTTTGCGTTCCTGCGCTTCAGGATTGGGGACGGTGAAGACGGGGGCCAGACACTCTGGATTTCGACATTTTACCTCGCGTCCGACGACTTTCTCAGAGGCAAATCCCTGGGTGTCGCACATGGGGCAGACGACACGGAACATCTTTCCCTTGGCAGGTTTGCGAGCCAGTGGGATCACCTTCACTGCTTCCTGTTTTTTCCGTTCCAGTTCAAACGGATCGTCATCGGAAACCGTTTCCCGGCCTCGACGTTTGACGGGTTGCTCAGTTGCAGCGGATTTAGCAGGTGCGGGTTTGTCTTTGGGAGAGGGGCTGCTGGTTTTACCTGAGGACTTCATGGGGGCGCCGCAGGACGGGCACTCGGTGACGTCTTCATCAAGTACTGATGCCCCACAGGACGGGCAGGTTGGCAAATCCATATTTCAATCGTCCGATATATTCTGGTGGTTAATCAATGTCCATGTCTCACCTGTTACGTAATCCGAAAGTCTTCAGAAAGGAAAAATCAAAACGCAACAGTTGGATTGTGATCAGAAAGGAATCATAGTTAACTGTTTAGAAAACAGAAAGCTAAGTATCATTGTATACATTGAATAACCTCCTCTTCAAGGAATATTCAATGAACGCCGATGAATGTCGGATCTTCAGAAATGAGAAAAACTTCTAACAGAGACTGTTAACGCAAAAGCAGCGCTGCGATCCACAGTCATTCGGGCGGAACACACCACTACCACTTCAGGATCGGGACAGAGAATCATGAATTTACAGGTCGAGCAGTTTGTCACTCAGCTGGAACAGGAATTACGTGAACAGAATTCTGTTTCCGGTGTGCTGGATCTGCTGCTGGCCCAGCTGAAGGGGCGGGCCGCTGGTCTCTGGCGGTGTGCCGATGGGAATCTGCTGCAGGTAGGCTTTCGTGCAGTACCGGAAATGGATCTGCAGGTGCAACAGGATTTTGCCGCTCTGACGAAAGAAGTTTCACTGGAAAATAAGGGGTTGGGCATCGTCAAGGCGGTGCTGGAACGTCAACCTGCGATTGGAACTCTGAGCAGTACGGAGTCAGGATTGCCAGGGTCTTCCGAGTGGCTGGTGAAGTTTGGTGCACAGCAATCCTATGCAATACCCGTCATCGAGGATGGTGAGGTCACAGGAGTTCTGGCAATTTCCACAGACTGTATTCATCAGGCAGGCGATGCCGAGTGGGAAATTCAGACTCAGATTGCAAACCGAATCGGTGAGAAAAAACTTTTGGGGATGCTTTGAACCTGTGAATTGAGTATGATTTCGTTACAGAAAAAGGGAGTGGAATTGTCAGGAGATTTCCTGATGTATATAACATGTGGAGTGGAAACAGGAGTTTCCCTGCCCTACCGTTCTACGTACCCGGTCATTCTGAGCTCAGCATTAGCTGAAGGACGTTTGTGATTCTCTGCAACAGGTCATGGTAAGATGAGTCGATCGAATCCTTTGCACTGGTCATTTCCCATTGGATCCTGGTTTTTGACTCAGGTGCGTGTCAGCATTTTTCTGCCGGTCGTCCTGCTCGTCTTCTGGTCACATTACTCTCTGGGACTGGGATTTGCCTTATTCGGCGTTCTGTTCATCAGCGTCTTCCTGCATGAAATGGGGCACGTGGTCGCCTGTCGGATGATGGGAGGCGAAGCCGATCAGATCATGCTCTGGCCTCTAGGAGGCCTGGTACCCTGCAGCCCTGCCCGTACTGATGCCTCTCGCATCGTCACCGTTCTGGGCGGGCCACTGGTGAATCTACTGTTATGTGCGATCACGCTGCCGGCTGTGATCTGGTCTGGACAGATGTCGGAATCGCTCAACCCGATCAAGCTTCCGACTGTCGATCTGAGCAATAATCTGGGGCAGGCAATGCTCTTGATGGTGTTCAGCATCAACTGGCTCCTGCTGCTGGTGAACCTGATTCCGGTACTTCCCCTGGATGGTGGTAAAGTGCTGCAAATCATCTTGTCCCGCCGCTTTGATGAAACTGTGCTGCATATGGTGATGCTGAACGTCAGTTTTCTGATCGGGGGGCTGGGAATGGTGATCGGCCTCTGCACCCATACCGTCTGGGTAGTCTTTTTCGGAGCGTTACTGTTAATGCTGAACCTGCTGGAATTTGCAGCCGGCCATCGAGAGGAAGCCTTTGACGATTCCATTTTCGGCTACGATTTCTCACAAGGCTATACCAGTCTGGAACGTTCGAGTCCGGAACCTTCAGAACAGAAAGTTGGTTTCTTCCAGAAGTGGCGTGAGAAACGAAAACTGCAGAAACGGATGCGGGAACGCGAAAAAGAACGGGATGCAGAAAAGCAACTCGATCTCCTGCTGAATAAGGTTCATGAATTCGGTCTGGATTCCTTAACCCCCAAAGAGCGTCAGCAGTTAAATCAGGTCAGTGCCCGCTATCGCAAGAGCAATTCCGACCCCTAAAATCAGGCGGATTTGCACTCAAACGGTGTTTCATTTTCTCTTTCCACCGAAAATCACCGAACTTTACTTAACTGGTGAATCATTTTGCCGGTCTGGCCTGACAATGCACACATCTGGCAGGATCCGCAGCATCGTACTTTTCAGATGTAGTTTTGCTTGCTTCGACTCTGTCTGGTGGTGAACAGGAATGAGATGCGTCTCTCCCTGGCAGAAAGACGGGGATTCATGCTGGATTGTTCCTAACTGTCATATAAATAAGGCGATACAACCAGAGTAAAGGACCCGTTACTCTTTATATCCATTTTGATATCTGGTTGTTGACGAAGTTAACTTCAGAAAACCCTGAATTTGTTCACTAGAACTTGTGTTTGCCGATATTTGCGGTGTAAACCGCAGTTTTCGGGGCTAAAACTGCAGTTTCCTGAAAAGTGACACAATTACAGGTGCTGAAATCAAATCTGATTTGCGGCCATTCGTCTGCGAACTAACTTTCTATAGGGAATAACTCCTCTAGAAAGCAGGAAAATGACTTATGGTCTCGGGAACAATTGATTCATTCAAGAAACTGTCCAACTTCAGCAAGTGTGGTGGCGCGTGGGATCTGGAAATTCACCAGGATACCAAGGTGGAATTGTCCAACGATCGCATGCAGCGCATTTCAGAATTGACGGGCCTGTCAATGTTCTGTTTCGACGCCCGGGTTCAAAGGCTGGTCGGGCGGACTCACATGCGCTCCCTGCCCTTTTTTCCGATCGACGTCTTAAACCAGCTTGATGAGATTCAGGGACTGACCCTGGTCGAGAATACAAACGGGTTGACCCATTATCTGTTTCCCCTGTTTGAGGATAGCGAACATAAATATGTCGCTGCCGGTTTTGTGTTTCAGAAAGAGAAACGCAAACTGACGGAAATGGTACTGTCGGCCGTGGAGCGGGACTGGTCATCTGACGAACTGGATACCTGGCTCGAAGGGCAGCGAGTTCTGGATGTGAAATCGCTGCATGCCCTGCTGAGTCTGGCCATCATGCATCTGGATGAAGAACAGCAGCTGGATGAATTGAATGAGGAAGTCGATAATCTGTCCGAATGTCTGGATGAGACGTTCGAAGAAATCAGCCTGTTGCACGAAGTGGCGCAGCATTTGAAGATTTCTGAAAGTCCCGAGAAGCTGGGAGAGCTCTGTCTGGAGCGGATCGGCAATCTGATCGAAGCGGAAACAAATATTATCTGGTTCGAAGGACAGGGACACACGTCCCGATTCATGTCTGAGAGCCAGACTGAATTTGATGAACTCAAACTGGCTCGGCTGGTCGCACAGTTTGATGGATTTGACTTCAATCAGCCTCTGGTGATCAATCACGTGGACAGTTCCCTGCTCTCGCTGGAATTTCCGGATCTGCATAATCTGGTGCTGGTACCGATTACTGATGGCTCTCATTCTTACGGATGGATTCTGAGCTGTAATCTCCTTAAGAGCGAAGAGTATGGCACCATTCAGGCCAGTCTGTTGAATTCGGTGGCTTCATTCCTGGGAACGCACCTGCGTAACATCGACCTGTATGCGCAACAGGAAGAGCTGATGCTCAGCTTTGTTAAATCGTTCATTTCCACCCTGGATGCGAAAGATCCATACACACGCGGTCATAGCGAGCGCGTGGCCCTGATCGCACAGCAACTGGCGAAACAACTGGGTTATACGGGAGAATTCATCCACGACATCTATCTCTCCGGTCTGTTGCACGACATTGGGAAAATCGGCGTGGATGACCGCATCCTCCGCAAGGAAGGTCGTTTGACCGATGAGGAATTCCTGCAGATTCAGAAACATCCGATGATCGGATACAAGATTCTCTCTGGTATCAAAAAACTCAAGAACATTCTACCAGGAATCCGTAATCACCATGAGCAGATCGACGGCCGGGGATATCCCGACGGTTTGACCGGAGACGATATTCCGCTGATGGCGCGGATCATTGCTGTCGCGGATGCGTATGATGCGATGGGCAGTGACCGTCCCTACCGCAACGGTATGCCCCTGGAGCGACTCGAAGGCATTTTCCGAGAAGGGAAAGGGATTCAATGGGACGCTGCTGTGATCGACGCTTATTTTGAGATCCGTGATGAAATTACTCAGCTCTCGCAGAAATACAATCTGGAATCTGCTGAGCAGATGGAACTAACGGTCAGTTGATGGACTGACTTTCGCTGAATGATTAGGATGGGGGCATCACCTTATTCTGTCTTCATGCGGGAGTCTTTCATGTCAGCTGTTCTATCTCAGAATCTCTGGAAGCACAGTGTATTCCTGATTTGCCTGTTCCCTGGCCTGTCGGGCTGTGGTTCTGGTGAATCAGATGCTCCTGCCGACCTGCCTGTTCCCGAAGCGGCTCCCCTGAGTTCTGCTCAAAGTGCTGCGACTGAAGCTTCACACTCTGAGTCCGGCGAAAAAGTCTTTGACGGGATTCAGTTCGACGTGCCCGTCGGCTGGCAGCAGATCCCGTTGTCTCCAGCACAACAGGGGATGATCTCAGCCAGCTTTCAGATTCCCAAAGCGGGACCGGATGTAAAGCTCACACTCTCTTCGGTCGGCGGTGGCATCGATGCCAACCTGCAGCGCTGGCGAGGGCAGTTCCAGTTACCTCCGGGTGAAGAGCCGCTTCAGAAGACTGTCCGCGTCGATGACGTGGAAGCGATCTGGCTCGATCTTCGCGGTACCTTTGATACCGGACCGGCTCTGAACGGGACAGCGGAAGCAGGCATGCGGATGATTGGCGTGGCGATCCCTCGCAGTCCTCGCGATTTTTACCTCAAGCTGACCGGACCTCGGGAACAGCTGCTGAAAGCAGAGCCTGAGTTCGAAGCGTTTTTGAAGTCGGCTCGTTTCAAACAGTAACTCCGCAGCTACGACAGATTATCGGTCGCTGTCCCATTTGCGGACCAGGCCGGCAGACAGGTGGCCTCCAAATCCAAATGAGAGTTTGAGGGCCGTACTGATTTCCCGTGATACTGCAACCTGGGGTGTGTAATTCAGTGGGCACTCCGGATCGGGATTTTCCAGGTTCAGTGTGGGGGGAACGATTCCGTCCCGCATGGCGAGCAGCGTCAACGCCAGTTCCACACTCCCTGCTGCCCCGAGGAGATGTCCCATGCCCCCTTTCAGGCTGGAACAGGCAAGCGCAGCGGAGTGGGGGCCGAATGCTTTCTGTAAGGCATGCGTTTCATAGATATCGTTGATTTGGGTTCCGGTGCCGTGGAGATTGATATAGTCGACTTCCTCGTGAGCCACTCCAGCCCGATCCAGTGTGACATTAATCAGGTGAGACAGGCTCTCTGCCCGGGGATCGAACTGCATCAAATGTGTGGAATCCGCGCCGAGGCCTCCGGTCAACCATTCTGCATAGGGAGTCACGTTACGTTTCTGTGCCTGCTCCAGTGACTCAAGTACCAGGATGCCGGCCCCTTCTCCGACGACAAAGCCGTTACGTCTGACATCATAAGGACGGCAAGCTTGTGAGGGGTGATCGAACTGCGATGCCAGCACACCCATGCGATGAAACGAAGCCAGAACGGCGGGCAGGAGTGAGGCATCAGTACTGCCCGCGAGAACCGTGTCACAGACTCCATCCTGAATCAGTTCGGCGCCGCGCATGATGCTTGAGAAGCCGGTGGCACAGGCTGAGACCGGGGTCAGGGCTGCGGCCTGCAGGTTGAAGTGGGCAGCGAAAGAGTGACTGGCTGCGCCCGCGAAACACTGCAGCCAGAGTTCCGGGGGAACCTGCTCTGCGGCAGATGCATCCTGGTGTGAGAGCGCGGCCAGTTGAGCAAAACTGGCCATGCCCCCTTTGCTCGATCCGATGACACACCCGGTGGTTTCCCGGTTGAGGTGGTTCAAGTCCAGGCCGGCATCCTCAAATGCTTCGGTGCCTGCCTGCAGTGCGAGGGTTAGAGAGGGCTCAGTCTGCAGGGGAGTCGAGCTGCTTAACGAGGCACTGGAGAGGCTGGGGTCGGGAATGATTCCCCCTGCCAAGGGACGCTTCAGCTGTAGGGATAATGCATCTAACGGCTGGATCGCGGAAACGCCGGAACAGATTCCCTGCCAGGAAGCTTCCCGGCCAACGGCGTACGGGGTGATCAGTCCGATGCCCGTGATGACAACCCTGCGTGGCTCAGGCTCAGATACTGTAGACAGTGGTCGCATGAAAACGTGAGGGCTGAGTGTGAATGAAATCGAAGAGTGATCAGACGCGATGGCTGGTGCGACAGACGGCGAACAGGGCGGCGCCAATCAGGGCCGCTACGATCAGGTATTCCACGATCGAGGTCTGGGACTGGACGATCGCTCCCCCCTTGCGTTCCTCCTCCTGGGCCAGGACGGTCGTCACTGAAAACAGCGTCGTGCCAGCAAAGGCGGTCAGAGCGGAAAAGAGGCGGGATGTGAATCGCGTGCGTATGTTCATAACGTCATTCTGAGAGTCTGGTAAAAGTGTCTGTCAGTCGCCTGATTGTATCAGCCTCAAGTCGAATCTGCATCTGGAAAACCGCATTCCTCACTATTTTCCCCGGTTAATTCTGCGGGTTCTGAGCCCTGGATGAGCGTTTCTACAGGTTGTCGGAGCTGCTGGAAATCCTGCTGATGCAGATAAACGGTCTGCCAGCTGTCGGAACGAGGTTTCATTTTGTCCTGATAGGCGTCGACCGGAACCAGGTAGAATGCGTACAGATTCTCTTTAAATTCATAAACCTTTTCCAGGTTGTTGGAAATGGAGTCGGGAGGTAACTGATAGGCAAAGACCAGACTGGAGATAAAGCCTTCGCCGAACAGTTCCTGCCACTGGAAGAGCCCCCTGATATCCTCTCGGGTGGCCCAACTTTCCCAGCGACGGCTGCGCGTGGGGGCGTCAAAGATCTCGGTGCGTCCCTTGACGTCAATCAGCAGGTTGGGCCCCTGCGATGAATAGACGATAAAGTCCAGTGATTTGATTGACGCCTCCTGGGCGAGTGCCCGGCGTTTCTCATCCACGGCGACGTACGGAATTTTCTGGGAGCGGAGGTAATCCTCAAAGGCGGATTCGTAGTGATTCCTGCGAATGACCATGCTGATCCTCATCTGAAAACGATCTGGTTACTGATCAAATGGTACCACTGACTGGTGGTACTGTAAATATCTATAGATCAGTCTGTTTTCAGAATGAGGGGGCTCAGGCGAGGATCTTCTGGATTACGTCCAGCAGTTCTTCTTCTTTGACTGCGGTTTGAGTACCGGCCTGCATGTCCTTGACCTGCCAGAGCTGGTTTTCGAATTCGTCTGAGCCAGCCACGATGACGATTTTGAAGCCGTGACGGTTGGCATATTTGAACTGTTTCTTGATCGCCTTGGTGTCCGGATAGACTTCCACATTCAAGCCCGCCTGACGCAGATCACGTCCCAGACGCAGGTATTCGGGGGTGAAAGCAGCGTCCATTTGTGTAACCAGAATCGGTGCGGGGGTAGAAACCTCGCTTAGCAGGTTCAGTTCCTGCATCGCGGCGAGCAGACGGTCCAGTCCGAGGCTGGCACCGACGCCGGGCAGTTCCTGAGTGGTAAACAGCTCAGCGAGGTTATCGTAGCGTCCGCCCGAACAGACGCTGCCGATTCCGGGCATCTGGTCGAGGAAGGTTTCGTAAATCGTGCCGGTGTAGTAATCGAGGCCACGGGCAATGGACGTATCCAGTACCACCCGTTCGGCAGGAATCCCCGCCCGCTCTACTGCGGTAAACAGTTCACGAAGATTGAGTACACCCTGCGTACCACGCTCGTTTCCTTTGAGCTGTGATTCCAGTGAGTCCAGAATTTCTGCAGTCGTACCCTGAGCGGTCATCAGAGCCAGGATCTGTTCGGCCTGCTTTTGAGTCAGTCCCCCCTGCTCCTGCATTTCCTGAATGACGGCTTCCGGGCTGGTTTTGGCCAGCTTGTCGAGGGCGCGCAGGACGGCTGCCGACTGCGATTCCAGGTTGTGCAACTGGAGCAGTCCATTGAGAATCATGCGATTATTGATGCGGATTTTGAAATCGGTGAAGCCGATCTTCAGCATCAGATCGTGAATGATGAACAGCGTTTCGATGTCCGCGGCATTGGACTTGGTACCGATGGTATCGAAGTCACACTGGACGAATTCGCGGTAGCGTCCTTTCTGCGGTCGTTCGCCCCGCCAGACCGTGCCGACGTGATAGCGTTTGAAGGGGGTGCCGAGCTCGTTGATGTTCTGCGCGGAGAAACGGGCGAAAGGAACTGTCAGGTCGAACCGCATGGCAACATCGCGGCCCCCCTGCTCGAAACGGAACATCTGCTTGTCCGATTCTTCCCCCCCTTTGCCGGTCAGGATTTCGGTATATTCCAGAGCTGGCGTGTCAATCGGGCTGAATCCGTAGCTGCGATAGACGGACTTGGCTGTTTCGATCAGCTGTTCGCGGGGAATCATGGCTGAGGGGAGATAGTCGCGGAACCCTTTGAGCGTACGTGGGGTAATTAATGGTTTATTCACAGTATCGTACCGGCTGTGATCCTCGCGGATCGCTGTTGACTGGAGAGTTTCAGTTATGGTTTCGTTTTGAGACGGAAGCAGTGCTACACGTGCACGACGGGAAGGTTCTCAGTTTTAATTTTGGACTTCCCTTTGCGTTTCTTTTTCTTCGGAGGCAGAACGGCGTGGGCGTATTCCCAGATCTGCTCCGGAGTCTCAAACAGGCGGTCGTAGGTGCCGTCGTTGTCGTATTCGCAGTCGTCGGTGGTGTAAGTCCGACAGATCTGGGGACGGTCTTCATAGTTCCCACAACGGTAATCCGGGAGAATGTATTTACAGTCTCCATAGACCATCAGGAACCAGACATCCTCATCGACGAAAATGGCACTGTGCCCGTGCATGATGTACCACCGCATGTGATCGTAGTCTTCCCAGGTGGTCGGGGTTTCGATGGGTAGTGCAAAATAGCGACAGCAGCGTGCCGTGCAGTAACTGCATAATACTTCCCCGCTTTTCAGATCGGATCGTTTTACTGTGACAGTGGACATGGTCGGCTTCCCTGATAAATAAAATGACGGTTCAAGTCTGAAAAGGTTCGCAGCGACTGAAAACCTGCTGAACGACTGCTCTGTCCCCCCTATTCCCGGGGGAGGCGGAACGTATTAAAACAGACCGCTGCAAGGTCAGTACAATTCAGGACTTCAATACACCTCTGATGATAGAATAGGATGTTTTATAAGCCATTGAGCGGGAAAATGCACGGAATCTGCAGCAAGAAAGTTCGGGAAATCAATCAGAAGCGGCTCTGGCAACGCCGTCCCGTCGGAACTGGAGAATGCGAGGGGACGCTCACGCTGCTCTTTCCGGCAGTTCGCTTATAGGGGTTTTAGCGGTTATCACCCGGCGAAAAGTGTATAATTACGGTTTCTGCTTGACCCTGATTTGTTATGGGACTTATCATTAAATAAAAGTCCCGTCCGGTTTTTCGCAGCTTTCCTGATCCCCACAATTGATCTGTCCGGGATACGCGTGAATAATTGATACCGAACGATTTATCTTCGGTTCCGATGGTCGGGATAGACGATGTAACAGACAAGGGCTCATCAGTTTTTGTCTGAAACCCAAGATAGAAGACAGACATTCATTACAGGAATTCGAACGCACCACACGAAACCGCCGGTTTCGTAGAATTCGATCAAGGTTTAAAACGATGCATAAATCCGGAGTAGTCTTCGCCTGGCTTGTCGTGTTGGCAGCGATTGTCGCGGTACCACTGACAGCCAAGGTTCTTGCCGTCCGCAGCAGCTGGTTGCAGGCAGTGGAGAAGAACAGCACTCAGATTGCCAAAAACGAAGCAGAAATCAAAGCGAAATCCGAAGAGAGCGCAGATCTTCGCAACCGACTGACCCGGGTCATGCTGGGCTGGGATCGTTACTGGGATGCTGCAGTGACTGTATCCAATCAGCAGACCGGTGAGATTCAGGTTGCGATCGGCAGTAATAACGGACTCGGTTCCACTCAGAATGCCGAAGAGGCCAAACCGGTCGTGTTCGCATTTCAGGCTGCTCCCGGTCAACCGGGGGGAGTGGCTTATGTCGGTGCGTTCCGCGTGACCGCCCTGGAAGCGAACCGGGCGCTCCTGCAGAAAGTGACACCTCCCGAAGCTGGTGAAGCAGCAAAATGGCAAAACGGTACCTGGCGGCTGCGAGCTCTGGTGCCCCCCAACTACATCACCACCCTGCGAACTCTGCGCGATCAACTGGTTGAGCGCAAACAGCAGCTCGAAAGAAAACAGGATCGAATCGAAGACCTCAACCGCCTGCTGGCTTCTGCCCAGAAGCGTCTGGATGCACGCGTCAGTGAGTTGATCGGTTCCGACAATGCTCCCCAGGGAGAGAACCTGCCCGTTGAATTGCGGAAGGGGCTGGTTGCTGGTCTGGAAGAAGAAGAGCAGGAGCGGAACGAGGAATTTCAGGAAACCGATCGGTTACGGCGTGATTTGCTGAAAGTCTACCAGGAACAGCAGAAACTGATTGAAGACGTCAGCAAGCTGGCCCGACAGTTGCCCCAGCACAACGAAGGGTACGGCGAACAGAAACAGCCAACCGGCGAAAAGCTTTCTGAAGTCTCTGCTCAATAGCTCAAAATCACGGACGACACGGACACGGATGACAGAGCGTTGCACACAACGTCTCTGGCCAGGAACTGACAGACTAAGGATACGTTAGGCGATGGGGATTGAGAGTCGGGATTACCTGCGACACGAGAGTGAGGGAAATTACCGCTCTTTCAACATGTCATCCGGTGGCTGGGCGATCAAGTACCTGATCATTGCGAATGTGGTTGTCTTCCTGCTGGAAGTGGCGACTTCGGAAGGTCGGGGCTCTTCTCCCGTGATTAACTTCCTGGCACTGGACCGAGGCAGCCTGTTCCCTGGTTTCCAGATCTGGCGGCTGTTGACTTACGGCTTCTGCCATTCCACGCAGACCCTGGGCCATATCTTTTTCAACATGTTCATCCTCTGGATGTTTGGACGCATGGTGGAACCGGTGGTCGGCTCGCGTGAATTCCTGGTCTTCTACCTGGTCAGCATCGTGATCAGCGGATTGTGTCATGTCGCTATCAGCCCCAACCCTGTAATTGGGGCTTCGGGGGGCGTGATGGCGGTGGTCTTTCTGACGGCCATGTACTACCCCAAGATGACCGTGCTGCTGTTTTTCATCCTGCCGATCGAGCTTCGCTGGCTGGCGGTGCTGTATGCGGTCGTCGATCTGTTTGGCTTTGTGAATCCCCGCAGCGATGGCGTCGCCCACTTTGCTCACCTGGGGGGAGCTGCCTTTGGGGTGGCCTACAAATATTACGGCTGGAACCTGTCGAGTGGCCTGCTGCGGAAGTGGGATCGCTTCCAGTCCAACCGGTCGGTCCGTAAAAGCAAACTCAAAGTCTATTCCGAGCCCGATACCCGTTTGAGCAAAGCAAGCCTGGATGAGCGGGTAGACGCCATCCTGGAAAAAATCAGCCGCGAAGGTGAAGCAAGTCTGACGGATCAGGAGCGGGAACTGCTCAAAGAGGCCAGCAGCAAGTACAAAAAGCGTTGAATCACTGACTGCGACAGATTACCCTGATGGATCGGGAGTTCACAGCTGTGAGAATGCATTCTGATTCCGGTGGTCCGTCATGCCTCAGTCACAATTTGAAGAGCTGATTCAGCGTACGCGTGCCGGCGATCGCAGTGCCGAAAATGAACTGCTGGAAAAATGTCGCGCGTATATCTCCCTGGTCGCCCGCGCTCAGATTGAAGGCTGGATGCGAACCAAGTTCGATGCCTCTGACCTGGTGCAGCAGACTCTGCTCGAAGCACACCAGGGGCTTTCCCGTTTCGAGGGAGAGACCGAGGCAGAATGGCTGGGCTGGCTACGAGGTATTTTAAATCATAACACGCTGGACTTCGCCCGGCGTTACCAGGGAGCCGCCAAGCGTGATGTGAAACGTGAGTTTTCCATTGATCGCGCTGGTCAGCCATCAGAAGCCTCTGGTCAGATGAGGTGGGAGTTGCCAGACCAGGCGGAAACGCCGAGCCGGATCCTGCTGAACCGGGAGCAGGAGATTCAGGTTGCTGACGCAGTCAGTCAACTCCCCCCTGACTACCAGGAAGTGATCATGCTTCGTAATCTGCAGCGGCTGCCGTTCAAAGAGGTTGCCGAGCGGATGCAGAGGAGTCCCGGTGCCGTACAGATGCTCTGGTTGAGGGCACTGAATCAACTGCAGGAACTGCTGGAACAGGTTTGAAGAGGCCCTGGCGACCGGATAATCCGACTGAAAATTGAAGATTTAAGAAAGACTGCAGCCCGTGACCGACGAGTCGAATGAGCAATCTGAACAGGTGGAAGTACTCAATCAGTACCTGGACTTCCTGCAGCGTCAGGATGATGCCAGCTGTCAGAGTCTGCGTGCAGTTAATCCTCAGTTAAAACCGCTGATGGCCTGTCTGGATTCCCTGGAGCGTCTCGCGCCTCAGTCAGACAGTGATCCCGAAGCGGTTGAGCTGGGGCCCGATGATGCGACGTTGCCAGTTTCTCCCCACGCATCTCGAAAGACGCCCCCCCTGCTCGCGCGGGAGTTCGGCAATTATGAACTGCTGGAGGAGTTGGGACGCGGCGGGATGGGCATCGTCTATAAGGCACGCCAGAAGGATCTGAATCGGGTCGTGGCGTTGAAAACGATCCTCAGTAATCAGTTTGCATCCGAAGACGAGGTCCGACGGTTCTATCTGGAAGCTCAGGCCGCCGGCCGATTGCAGCATGCGAATATTGTTGCGATTCACGAAGTGGGCCAGCATCTGGGGCAGCATTATTTCACCATGGATTTTATTGGCGGAGGTTCACTGGCGAGTCCCGATTTTCGACCGCTTTCCCAGGTGGCGCCGGATAATTATTACAAGATCGCCTCACTCATGCAGCAGGTTGCCGAGGCGGTTGAGTATCTGCATTCCAAAGAGATCATTCACCGCGATTTGAAACCGTCGAACATTCTGATCGATGAAGCGGGCCAGGCTTATGTCACCGATTTTGGTCTGGCGAAACTCTACGATGGACTGCCGGGAGGCTCAGGGACCGATGCCCGCACACAGACGGGCATGATCGTGGGGACTCCGGGTTACATGTCACCCGAACAGGCCGCGGGGCAACTGGATCAGATTTCCACGCGAAGTGATATCTTCTGTCTGGGTATTATTCTGTATGAACTTTTGACCGGCGTATCTCCGTTCAAACACAGCAGTCCCCTCGATTCGCTGGTGGCGGTGATTGAAGGGGAACCTGCACTCCCCCATTCGCACAACAGAAACATTCCCCGTAGTCTGGAACTGGTCTGTCTGAAGTGTCTGGAGAAGGATCCCGCATTACGCTACCCGTCGGCCCGCGAACTGGCGGCGGATCTGGAACGGTTCATTGCTGGAGAGCCTCTGCAGGCACAACCTGCGGGCATGATTCAGAAGTTCCAGCGCCGGTTCCGCCGCAAGCCGGCACTGGTGTCGCGGCTCTCCGCGATCCTGCTGGCAGTCGGAATTATTCAGACCGTGTATTCCACGCAGGGCGTTGATTTGAATTATCACCTGCGGATCATGTCGCTGTTTGGTCTGTGGGGCGCACTGGTGGTGTTCTTCCAGTTTGGTCTGGATCACTTTCCGAACAAAAAACGGGTACGTTACTGCTGGTCGGCGGCGGATGTTGCGCTGCTGACGGGACTGCTGATGCTCGCCGATGCGCCAATCGGGATTCTGTTGATTGGGTATCCGATGCTGATTGTCTCAGCAGGACTGTTCTTTTACGTCAGGCTCGTGCTGTTTACCACGGTGCTTTCACTGCTCGCGTTTGCTGTCCTGGTACTGGCCCGATCCGAACTGGTAGAGTTATGGCAGTACCCCGTCATCTACGCTATGGTGCTGGCGATTCTGGGAATGATCACGGCTTACCAGATTTATCGAGTCCGCGTGTTGAGTCGCTATTACGAGTTGCGGCGTCCTTGACGACCGCTTGTGAGAAGCGTCAGGCTGCTTTCGGCGTTCTTTCAGCTGCTTCCCGTGTGATCAGGCGATGCAGGGCCTGCCAGACGCGGCTGACTTCCAGCTCTTCCATGCAGCACAGATTCTGTGGTCCGCGTTTGGGGCAGCGTTTGTTATAGCTGCCGCCACAGCTGACATTTGTGGAGACAAGTTCGTGCTTGTCTCCCGGCGGTCCAGAGCGAAGTGCACTGGTGCAGGTAAAGATGCCGGTGACAGGGGTTCCGAGACCAGCGGCCAGGTGCATGGGACCGGAATCATTGGTGAGGACAAAGTCGGATTGCTGTAACACCGCGGCAAGTTGTTTGAGTGTTGTTTCCCCTGCCAGATTGATGACCCTGCCGGTAGGGACGAACTTTTGCAGCAGTTTTTCGATATGGCCGGTCAGTTCTCTCTCCGCAGAGGTTCCCACCAGGACAACCTGGCAACGGAAGCGACGGATGGCTTTGGCACCGACCGCAGCGAAGCTTTCCGGAGGCCAGCGTTTGGTGATCCATTGCGCGCCCGCGTGAATCGCGAGAGTCGGCAGAGGATACTCAGGGCAATACAGTTTTTCCTGTGCCCAGTTCTGGTCATCTTCGGAGAGATAGATGTCGGTCGTGCGTTTCAGCTTTCCCTGTCCAAAGGCATCAGCGACGCGCCAGTATTTGAGCCAGGCTGGGACATAGCGTCCCGTATCGGGGATCGTCAGGTTACAGGTGAGGTGCGAACCTTCGCGGGCTGCTTCGATGCCGACCCGCCAGGGAGCGCGGGTGGCGGCAGTCATGATGCCGGTACGGAGCAGGCCCTGCAGATCGATGACCAGATCAAATTTCTGTTTCTTGAGTGACTTGAGAAACTGCCACCACTGTCCTGCTGAACTGCGTCGCTGGAAGGGAATGATTTCATCCAGGCAGGGATGTCCTTCCAGAAGATTGGCAAAGCTGTCCCGGACGACCCAGGAGATGCGGGCATTAGGAAACCGTTCCCTCAGGACCGGCAGGATGGGGAGTGTCTGCACGACGTCACCCAAGGCACTGGGTTTGATAATGCAGATCCGCTGCGCTTCAATCTGATTCAATCGTGCTAACGGGTCGGTTGTGTTCATCGAATTCGGGAATACAGGCATCAGATGTAAGGTGTACTGGTACAGGCGCAGCCCACAGGGGCGGCATCATAGTGTGATTTGCCGAATCGAGGCAAGATCAGCTTGTACCTGGGATGCGTCAGAAAAGCCCGGTTTTCAAAGGGTTACGCGACGACTTCGATCACGTTTTCTGAATTTTTTCTGAGAATCCGCGAAACCTCTGCCTCCCTCTCGCGTTTGATACCGTGTTAACTGAAACCGCTGCAGGAAGCTGATTCCTGTTTCCACAGATTTTGAGAATGAGGAGCTGTCTTGATGAAAATGAATCGGATCGTTACTGCGTGTGCACTGGGTATGGCTGTGTTTTCATGGAGCTCTGCTACGCAGGCTGAAGAGGGGAAAAAAGGACAGCGCCCCAACCGTGAGGAGATCCTCAAAAAATTCGACAAGGACGGCGATGGCAAGCTGAATGAAGAAGAGCGTTCGGCTGCTCGGGCAGCCCGTGGTGAAAAGGGTGGTCAGGGTTTCAATCGCGAAGAGTTCATGAAAAAGTTTGACAAAAACGGTGACGGCAAACTGGATGAAAACGAACGCAAAGCTGCCCGCGAAGCCCGCGAAAAAATGGGTCAGCGTGGCCCGCGCATGAGCCGCGAAGAACTGGTGAAAAAGTTCGACAAAGACGGCGATGGAAAGCTCAGCGAAGCTGAACGCCAGGAAGCCCGCAAGGCAATGGGCGGTCGTCGTCCCGGGTTCGATCGTGAAGCCATGCTCAAGAAATTCGACAAGAATGGCGACGGCAAACTGGATGACGCAGAACGCCAGGCCGCACGGGCAGAAATGATGAAGAACCGTGGCAATCGCGGTAAAGGTGCCGGTGGCAAAGAGAAAGCCAAAGGCAAAGGACCGAAGAAGAATTAATGCTTAATCAGGGGCGGGGCGCAGGTCTCGTTCGTGATGTGAACGAAAACAGCCGACGGGATTTTTATTCCGTCGGCTGTTTTTATTGGTCGTCAGGCACTCAGGTCGACTGCTCTGAGATGATCTGGTTGTCGAAATAGTTGGTGCCCATACCAGCATCAATAACGATTCCCTGCGAATTGATTCCCGAGGAACGGGGACTGATCAGGAAGGCGACGGTATCTGCCACTTCACTGGTTTGGACGGCTGACTTTCTTAATGTGGCTTTTTCAGCAAACAGGTAGCTGTCCACGTAGCCGGGAATTCCTGCGGAGGCGGATGTCTTCAGTAAACCGGGACAGACGGCATTAAAGCGAACCTGCGAGAAGTTCGAGAACGACTTGGCCAGAAAGCAGACCGAGGAATCGAGGGCCGCTTTCACGGGGGCCATGTAGCCGTAATTTTCCGCCGCCATGCGGGTGGTGGAGATCGAAATCGTCACCACACTCCCCTGCTCTGGATCGAGCAACTCTTTGAATGCATTACAGACTGCGATCAGGGAGAAACAGGAAATATCGACTGCCTGCAGAAAAGCGGCGCGGGGTGTTTCATGGAACGGAAGCCAGCCGGCTGAGTAATCTGCAAACGCTATGGAGTGGACCAGACCATGGATGACATCGTATTTCTGGCTGATGTCCGCCTGTAGCTGATCGATTTCCTGTTGATGTTCAACATCACAGATATAGATCGGTGCGTCTTTCAGAAGTTTGGATAGTGATTCTTTGCGGGCTTCCGAGCGAACGATGTAAATCACTTCGGCGCCTGCTTCCTCCAGGACCTTCCCTGTCTGATAGGCAACACTTTTACGGTTGGCAACTCCAAATACGAGAATCCGCTTTCCCGCTAACTTTAAAAAATCCATTCAATCATTTTCCCAGGATCGATTTCTGTAAACAAATTCTGAAAGACCGAGGGTTCACTCTGACAAATTTTGTTTTTTTTCGCAATGTGTAGAAGATTGTCACTCTCAGATAAGTCGTAATTCGACATAATGAACGGGTTAACGGTCCTGTTTCCGATTCTGAATGTTCCCTGAAAGCGAATTCCATGTTCAAGGCACGTGCCTCAATGAAGTCTCTGGCGATGCTGTGTCGTTCCCTGAGTACGATGCTGGAATCCGGCGTGCCGATCACGAAAAGCTTTCAGCTGGCCGGGCGAAAACTGGGGAATCGGCGGATGCAGGAGTCGGTGAAAGAGATCGCCGTCGAGTTGAAAGCCGGGAACGATGTGACTTCGGCGCTGAAGCTCCAGGGAAATTATTATCCGGAACTGATGGTCAACATGGTCAGTGTGGCGGAACAGAGTGGCGGCCTGCCCGAAGTGCTGAAAGCCTTGTCGGAGCATTATGACCAGTTGCTGAACCTGCGGAAGAATTTTGTGCGGTTGATTGCCTGGCCCGTCTTTCAGTTTGTGGCGGCGATCATGGTCATCGCGCTGATGATTCTTGTGCTGGGCTTAATCGCCGATGCGCGAGGTGGTGAGGCGATCGATGTGCTCGGGCTGGGACTGTCTGGTCCCAGCGGCGCCCTGATCTGGCTGACCTGTACGTTCGGTTCGATTTTTGTGCTGTTTGTCGCGTACCAGGTGATGGATCGGCTCTGGGGGGGGAAACGCTTCTTTCATAGCCTGTTTCTGCGCATTCCCGTCGTGGGGAACTGCATGCGTTCGTTTGCGATCGCCCGCTTTTCCTGGGCCTTCGCGCTAACGCAGCAGGCCGGGATGAATATTCTGGACTCAGTGGAAGCCAGTCTCAAAGCGACTGGTAATGGAGCGTTTATTGCAGCGATCCCCCAGGTCAACGCGGCTGTGAATGATGGGGTGGATCTGACCGACGCCCTGGCGGGAACGCAGCTGTTTCCCGAAGATTACATCCAGATGGTGCATGTAGGTGAGACATCCGGGACGGTGCCTGAAACACTGGAGCGGTTGAGTCCCCGTTTTCAGGAAGACGCACAGCGCTCCCTGGCTGCCCTGGCGGCGGTGCTGGGCTGGTTGATCTGGGCGATGGTAGCCGCTTTTATCATCTTTGTTGTGTTCCGCATCGCTTTCTGGTATCTGGGGATTATCAACGATGCGTTGGAGCAGATCTGAGCATTTCCCGCTGGGTTTTTACTGCTGACGAAGCCTGATCTGATCGCGATAAAGTAACATCTAAACAGAAAAACGACCGTGTCTCAATTTCATTTCGAACTGATCCATACCGATTCCCGGACTCAGGCCCGCGCGGGCCGCTGGCATACTCCCCACGGCATTGTCGACACTCCGGCTTTCATGCCCGTGGGTACCCTGGCCTCTGTCAAAGGGTTATTGCCCGAACAGCTCAAACAGGTGGGAACGCAGCAGGTGCTGGCAAATACGTACCATCTGGCACTGCGTCCGGGAGCCGAAATTGTGCAGGAACTGGGCGGGCTACATGAATTCATGAACTGGGATGGTCCGATTCTGACCGACAGTGGTGGATTCCAGGTCTTCAGTCTGGCCCAGCTGACAAAGATGGATGATGAGCAGGTGGTTTTCCGCTCTCACATTGATGGCAGCCTGTTTGAACTCTCGCCCGAAAAAGCGGTGAAGATCCAGGAACAGCTGGGAGCCGACTGCATCATGTGCCTGGATGAGTGCCCGCCGCACGATGTGCCGCCGGAAAAAATGCAGGAAGCCGTCGATCGGACGACCAAGTGGGCCGCCCGCTGCCGGGATGCCCAGAAACGGGATGACCAGGCCCTGTTCGGCATCGTTCAGGGAGGGACTAATCAGAAAATGCGGGAACGCTCGGCTGAGGGGCTCTTGCCACTGGAATTTCCCGGGTATGCGATCGGGGGTCTGAGCGTGGGGGAAAAGCCTGAGGATATGTACTCCACCCTGGATTTCACGACGCCTATGCTGCCTGTAGAAAAGCCCCGCTACCTGATGGGTGTGGGCCGTCCGTCCGACCTGATCGAGGCCATTATGCGGGGCGTGGACCTGTTTGACTGTGTGATGCCGACCCGAAATGGCAGAAACGGGATGGCTTTTACCAGTCAGGGACGCGTGAATTTGCGTAATCAAAAGCATGCCCGGGATCCGAGTCCACTGGATCCCGAGTGTGATTCGCCCGGTTCGCGTGACTACAGCCGGGCTTATCTGCGTCATTTATTCATGGCGCGGGAGATGCTGGGGCCAATTCTGATCTCTCTGCATAACATTGCCTTTTATCAGAAACTGGTGCGGGATCTGCGTGAGGCGATTCTGAATGATCAAGTTGAGGAGTTTAGGGCGGTTCACCTTGCCCGCTGGAACGCATCTTTCTAAGATACAGCTTACTTGATTGCTGGATAACTCCTGAAATTGTTTAGGTTTGGGCCAAATTCGAAACAGCAGTGAACCACCCGAGCCTGTTAAACTGATATGAAATTTCTTGCTGGATCGGGTTGCGGGTCAGATCTAAGTGATGCATGAGACTCACTTTATAGATTGCCACGCTGGCCCGGGAAGAGAACGAAATGCACACCTTATTGTCGACTTTGTTAGTACTTGCTCAAGAGACACCCGCCAAACAGCCCGCTGGTCCTTCTTTCCTGGTCCAGTCGCTGCCTTTGATTGTGATCGTGATTTTTTTCTACTTCATCATGTTCCGTCCTCAACAGAAGGAACGGGCGCGACGCGAGCAGGTGCTCAACGAGTTGAAGAAGAATGATCGTGTGGTGACCATCGGTGGGATCATTGGCACGATTGCCAATATTTCAGAGTCAGATCAGGAAGTGACTCTGAAAATTGATGATAATTCCAAGATGAAAGTGCGTCGCAGTGCCATTCAGGGGCTGTATCAGGTTGAAACCAAAGAGACAACAAGCTAGGTTGCGTTTCAACACAGAAGTTTGTCAGTATCTGGCACGAAGTTGTCAGCTTAAATCATCATTGCCGAATGAATCGGCCCAGACAAAAAGAATCGTTTCAGGACTAATTGAATGACAGGGATTGATTTTCACTCAGCAACGCTGCTGGCTCAGGAAGCGACCGAAAAAGCGCCTTCGGGCGTATCCGCCGTCACTATCATCTTAATCCTTCTGGCTGTCTTTGTACTGCCGTTTATTCTGGGGGCGGTGATTTCCCGCGCTCTCAAGTTGAAGGAGTATTCACAGAAGATCGGCCTGGTCCTGTTTGTGGCCATCGTAGCGGCGACTCCCTTTATCTGGCAGATCTCGCATGGCCACGACTGGCGAAATGCCATTCGTCTGGGTATCGACCTGGCCGGCGGTTCGAACATGGTTTTCGAAGTCGATCAGGGTAAAAGCGAAAAAGAGCTTTCCAACGAAGTGATGGACCAGATGGTCGGCGCGATCGGGCGTCGTATCAATCCATCGGGTACGGAAGAAGTCACCGTTCGTAAGGTTGGCCAGAGCCGGATTGAAGTCATTGTTCCGGGAGCCGACACTGAAGACGTACAGCGGATTAAATCGCTGATTACCCGACTGGGGAGCCTGGAATTCGATATCGTCGCAAACCGCCGCGACCATCCCCGTGAAGTTCGACTGGCTATGGAAGCCAAGGGGAAGGATGTGCGTGACAATGAAGGCCGCGTGATCGCCAGCTGGCGTGAAGTCAGCAGCGACGAGCCTTTCAGCACCGACGACCAGATGGTCGTTCGGCCCTACACCCGCAAAGACGGGACCCAGGGACAGGAAGTGCTGGTCATCATCGAGCCTAACGAAGACCGACGCATCACCGGTAAGTACCTGGTGCGGGCCCGTCAGTCGACCGACCAGAACGGTGCACCTGCGGTTGCCTTTACATTCAATGCCCGTGGCGGCACCCTGTTCAGCCAGCTGACATCGAAAAACCGTCCCAGTAAGGATGGTTTCCACCGTCACCTGGCCGTGCTGCTGGACGGTAAAGTTCATTCGGCACCTCGTCTGATCGACACGATTGGATCCGAGGGGCAGATTACCGGTAACTTTACTCAGAAAGAAATTACCGACCTGTTGAACGTCCTGAATGCCGGGGCCCTGGAAGTTCCGCTGAAGCCGGAACCGGTCTCCGAGTTCTCCATCAGCCCGCTGCTGGGTGTTGACGTTCAGCAGAAAGGGAAGCAGGCGATCATCATCGCGGCTGTTGCCGTGATCGTGTTCATGCTGATCTACTATCGTTTCTCCGGCCTGGTGGCCAATATCTGTCTGACGCTGAACCTGTTGCTGGTGATGGGAGCCATGTCTTTCATCAATGCGACCTTCACCCTGCCCGGTCTGGCCGGTCTGGTGCTGACGATTGGTATGGCGGTCGACGCAAACGTACTGATTTTTGAGCGTATCCGGGAAGAGAAAGCCCGGGGCTCCAGCCTGCGAATGGCGATCAATAATGGTTTCTCACGGGCTTTCACTACGATCGTGGACGCCAACCTGACCACGCTGATTGTGGCGGTTGTCTTGTACGTGATTGGTACCGACCAGGTCCGCGGTTTCGCCGTGACGCTGTTTATCGGTATTGTCATGAGTATGTTTACCGCCCTGTATGTCGGGCGTCTGATCTTTGACATCTTCGAACGGAAACGCTGGATCAGCGATCTGAAGATGATGAGTATCGTGGGTGATACCAGTATCGATTTCCTTGGCAAGCGGAAGATTGCCGGCGCCATTTCGGTGGCCCTGATTCTCATCGGCATGGGCGTTGTCATCGCCCGCGGAGAAGAGAACCTGGATATCGACTTCACCGGTGGTACGATGGTGACCTTCGAGTTCGAAGATCAGCAGAACATCGACGACGTCCGCGCCAGCCTGCAGAAGGCATTCGATAGCAGCATTACGCTGGAACAGCTGGAGCTGTCGAACGATCCGACTTCGGAGGGGCGTTTCTTCCGGTTGCGTACCACGATGAATGATGCCGACCTGGAAAACTCCGGTCAGAATGCGGCTGAAGGTATTCGTGAAAAACTGAACGAAGCCTTCGACGGAACCGATCATAAACTTCGGAAAGTAACGATGGACTTTGGCGAGGTGAGAAAACTGACCGGTAGTGCTGATTCACCGGCTGGCACCGAAGTCGAACTGACCTTCAGTGGTGATCTGAAACCCTCGACGGTTGAGACTTACCTCAAAGAAGAGATTGCCAAGATCAAGAACGAAGATGGTTCCGATAAATATGAGCGGATCCCCGAGTTCCAGGTTCAAGGCGCAACCGCTGGTGATAAAGAGGACGAAACGGCAGATGCTTCTGCGGAAGCAGCCCGCCATAAGAAGATGGTTGCCCAGTTTGGTCCTGACCTGTCAGCTGCCGACCTGGAAACTGCGTTAGCTGAGATGAAAACCGTCATGGCAACCACAGCAGTACTGGATGAAGTTAACAGCTTCGACAGCTCTGTGGCCAGCGAGATGCAGGAATCGGCTTTGATGGCGATGCTGATCAGTCTGGTAGCGATCGTGGCTTACATCTGGTTCCGCTTCCAGCGAATCACCTTCGGTCTGGCGGCTGTCGTGGCTTTGGTACATGACGTGCTGGTTGTACTGGGGCTGGTTGCCTTGGGAGCTTACCTGAGCAACACCGCACTGGGGCCGCTGATGGGACTGACCGACTTCAAGATCAACCTGCCTATGATTGCAGCGTTCCTGACGATTGTCGGTTATTCGCTGAACGATACGATCGTGGTCTTCGACCGGATTCGTGAAGTTCGTGGCAAGAACCCTGCTCTGACAACCAGTATGGTCAATGAGAGTCTGAACCAGACGCTGTCTCGTACCTTGCTGACCTCATTAACGACATTGATCGTAGTGCTGATTCTGTACGCGATCGGCGGTGAAGGTATTCACGGCTTCGCTTACTGTCTGGTGCTGGGTGTGTTTGTCGGTACCTACAGCTCGATCTTTATCGCCAGCCCGGTTCTGGTCTGGTTGATGAACCGTCCGGGAAGTGCAACTGCCCGGGCAACTCAGGAAAGCGAAAAGCAGGCCAGCGTCAGCAACAGCTAAGCTGCAAGATGCTCTAAACTGCTCTGAAATAAAAAGGGGCTGACTTTGAAGTCAGCCCCTTTTTTTATATCCATAGTGTCTGTCACAATTGATAGCCACCCATCAGTTCCGTAGGGTGGCTTGTGTTTTTAGCGGGTCTTCTGGCCTTCGACAAAGACAGCTTCGATTGAGCCCGGGAAGGTGATTCCTTCGAAGGGAGACCAGCCGCATTTGGTTTTCAGATCTTCACGCTGGATGGTTACAGGACGTTTGAGATTGAGCACGGTGAGGCTGGCGGTGTAGCCCGGTTCAATTTTGCCGAATTTCAGCGGTGCGATGTACGGGTTGACGAATTCCCCGGGATTTTCCGAACAGAAACGGGCTGCCTGTTCCGGAGTGAATTTCTGGTCCAGAATCAGCCAGGTGACGAACGCACCATAGGTATCCAGGTGTGGTTGTCCGGAGATGCCCTGCTCGTTTTCTTCCAGGGTATGCGGGGCATGGTCAGTTGCCAGGTAATCGAGGGTCCCTTCCCGCAGGGCAGCCAGCATAGCCTTGCGGTCTTCGATTTTCCGCAGCGGAGGGTTCATCTGCATCTTTCCCCGGTTCTGGTCGGTCAGATCGGACTGATCAAAATAGAGGTGATGCGGTGTGACTTCACAGGTGACTTTGAGACCGCGGCTGCGGGCTTCGCGAATCAGGGGGAGCCCTTCTCCGACCGAGTAGTGACAGAGTTTGCCACGGAGATCGTATTTTTCAATCATCTGCAACGCGAAGCGGGTGGCGGAAATTTCGCATTCCGCGGGTCGCCGCTCTTCGTGAGTGGCGGCGTTCGCGTGTTCATCGAGCAGAATGGGGTCTTCACAGTGGAAGCTGACGTTGCAGCCGCGGTACTGCGAGAGTGTTTCATCCAGCTGTTCCAGTGTTTTGAAGAACAGGTCGCCGACGCTGGGGCCCATGTAGGCTTTGTAAGGTACCGGAAATGTGAGTGGGCTGGTGCCCGGTCCGATGCCCGCATAGAGCGTAAAGTGAATCGGCGGGTTACGCTGCTTAAGGTGTTCCTGTTTGGCGTGGTAGCTCTCGTCTGTAATCGGAGGTACGGGGTTGTTGGGCATGTCAGCCACATGGACGACCCCGCCATTCAGAGCGGCGGCACCTGCGGTGCAGAAATCTTCTTTGTATGTTTGTGATTCCCCGATATCATCGCGGGCGTGAATGTGAATATCGCCCATGCCGGCAAAGATCAGGCAGTCATCGGAGAAAGTGAAATCCGGTTCTCCCAGTTGAGCGCCGACTTCGACGATCTGATTTCCCTCGATACGAATCTGGCTGTGAGAAGTCCCTGTAGAACTGACGAGAGTTCCTTGTATGATCATCGAACTGAAGTCATTCCGTTATGAAAGAAGTGTTGTCTGCAGTCAAAGAGGGATGGTGTGATTACCAGCCGACAGACATGTTGGTTTCGATTGCCAGCTGGGCTTCGTGCAGGTCGGCCCCGGTGTCACGCATGTAGAGTCGGATGGCGTGAACTTTGTCACCCGAAGCGCGGAAGAGGCATTCGCGTGCCATGTCGCAGGGTTCGGTGTGCCCTTCAATCCCCAGCAGGCGTTTGGAGATGACCCACATGTCGCGTGGGCGGCGAGTGACACGCAAGATCTCATCTTCGGGGTAATTCTCCTGGGCAGCGTGTTCCGCTTCTTCTTGAGTATTAGCCCAGCCCACCATGATATGCGCGTTTGTTTCAATCTCGTAAAGAGCCATAATTCAACTCCAGTCTGAAGAATGGAAATGTGAAAGCCTGTGAACGGCAACGAATAACAGGACTCTTTCGAATTCGTCGCAGCAGACATAATACTCAGGAGTCTGAAATCGAACAATTCCCTGCCCGTATTATAGCCAAGCCCGAATCGCGGCGAGAGTGTCTTCTGGAAAATGTTTCAAGAAAATAAGAAATCACGATTTTACGCTTGCTTATGCGACATCAGAACTTGCAGTGATTCTGGATTATTGAATTGAAGGTTCCAGGAGCGGCTGTGTTACTGATTGTGTTGTGCATCCCACTTCTCTTCTGCTGCACTTTTGCGAAGGTAGAAGGGAGTCAGGTTCCAGACTTCACTGGCCGGTGGGGTCTCCTGCTGCAGGAGCGTGGCCGTCAGTTCTGCGACCTGAGAGGCGAGTGTCTGGCGGGGAAAATCTTCGATCCGGATTTCCGGTAAGCTGCCCTGGTCGAGCAGATCGATTCCGGGACCACAGACGGTTTCACCGGGCTGAAGTGCACTGCTGAATTCGTGGATGTCCTGCAGATGAATGGGGACTGTCTGTTGCCATTCTCCTGTGGAATTGCGGACATATCTGCCGACGAATAAATCGCCCCGCTGGGCGTTGGAGATCACATGGGTCTCTGAAATTTCAGTCGGACAACTGAGTGCGATGGCTGCAAAGGTATCGATTCCCTGTACGGGAGCACCTGTCACGTAGCCAAAGGTTTTGGCGAAGGTGATGCCGATTCTCAGGCCGGTAAAGCTGCCCGGGCCACGGCTGACGCCGATTCCGGCGATCTGCTGAGGGGCGATTTCCAGCTGATCCAGCAGTTTTCTGACTTCGCTGACCAGGGTCTGGGCGTGCTTTCTCCCCTGTTGCTGCAGTGAGACGGGCGCAATTTCCTGCCCGGGACGGCAAATCGCGATGGAGCCGCTGCGTCCGGAAGTCTCGATACCTAGATAAAACTCGGAATTTTCCACACTGACTGAAATCAAGTACATCGAAAAAGGAGGGCAAATGCGTTAAAAATGCATTAAGGAGTATGACAAACTCCCCCTGGGCTTCCAAGTCATCTACCGTAAAATCTCCCACGCGGATGCGTAACAACGAGTCTGCAGAGACTGACAGCTGACCATCCACTTCCCTGGAGCAGACGCTTTAAGTCCAAAATAGAATAGATTATTGTATTTCGAACGCCGTCAGGACCGAAAATTAATCGATGTCCACCCGCCCGGTCTGCATGCCCGGTGTTCGAAGTGTCCCGCATGTCGGCATAATTCAATACAGCAATACACAGTTTGTTGTTCATCCTAGTTAAGACAAAATGGTTTACTTTAAAAAACTCAACGACCTGCTGACCTCCTTTGATTTAAAAACGAGTGGCAAATGGTTTGTGCTGTCCTGCCTGATCGGGGTGGTGGCGGGGTTTGGCGCCATCGTATTTGACGCGTTAACTCAGATCGTGCAGCATCACTCTCTAGTCGCGATCGCCGGATTTGAACACCCGCAGACAGTCGGCGAATATTCCTTCTATAAAGACCAGGTGACGGAGGTGAACTTCGCACCATGGCTGTTGCTGGTGGTGATTACAGTCGGCGGTCTGGCTTCGGGAGTCATTGTGTACAACATTGCCCCGGAGGCGGAAGGCCACGGAACCGATGCTGCCATCGATGCTTTTCATAATAAACGGGGTGAAATCCAGCCCCGGATTCCGATCGTCAAGACGATTGCCTCTGCCCTGACACTGGGGACCGGCGGTTCAGCCGGCCGGGAAGGACCAATTGCCCAGATTGGAGCCGGCTTTGGTTCGTGGGTGGCGACCAAGTTGAAGCTCTCGGCCCGCGATCGCCGGATCATGCTGGCAGCGGGAATGGGGGCTGGGATTGGTGCGATCTTCCGTGCTCCCCTGGCCGGGGCGTTGTTTGCTGCCGAGATCATGTACAGCAATGCGGATTTCGAATCGGACGTGATCGTGCCGGCTGCAATGTCGTCGATCATTGCGTATTCTCTCTATTGCATGTCGCTGCCACAGGCACTGCGTTTCATGCCGCTGTTCGGGAACGAACTCCATCATACGGTCGATTCCCATTTTGAATTGATTCCCTACACGATCCTGTCGATCGTGCTCAGCCTGTCCGCGGCTTTTTATGTGAAAACATTTTATGGCACGAACCGGCTCTTCAAGCGGTTGCCGATCAAGCCGATGTTCCGCCCTGCTGTTGGTGCTTTTCTGACCGGTGTCGTCGGACTGGGGCTGTTCTATCTTTACGATCAGGATATGCGGGCACTGTCGGTGCTCTCAACCGGGTATGGTGTCCTGCAGGAAGCGCTGACTTCGGCATCCAAGGTAGGGATTCCACTGCTGCTGACGGTGGCGGTTGTGAAGGTCTTTACGACCTCGCTGACGATCGGCTCGGGGGGATCCGGCGGTGTGTTCGGACCTTCGATGGTGATTGGCGGTTGTGTGGGAGCTGCCACCGGGCAGTTTCTGCAGAAGCTATGGCCCAATCTGGTGACACAGCCTGAGGCCTACGGACTGGTGGGGATGGCCGGGTTCTTTGCCGGTGCGGCCCATGCACCGATTTCGACGATCATCATGGTTTCTGAAATCACCGGGAACTATGCCCTGCTCCTGCCGACAATGCTCGCTTCGACACTCTGCTTCGTGCTCTGTCAGCGGGTGCACCTCTACCAGAAACAGTATCCCAGCCGCCTGGATTCACCGGCACACCGGGGTGACTTCCTGATCGATGTTCTGGAAGGAAGCCGGGTAAGCGATGTGTATGATCCCCAACGCAAGATCCAGTTGATTCATGAGTCGAAAACCCTGGATGAAATCGTGCATTCACTGGCGGGGACACAACAACATTACTTCCCCGTGGTGGACGACGCGGGACGGATCATCGGCGTGTTCTCCGAGGATGACGTGCGGGCTTACCTCTACGATGAAACGATCTGGAAGCTGGCCCTGGCGCGAGACATCATGCAGCCTGATTTCATGCGGGTGACCCCCGAAGATGACCTGAATACCGTCATGCAGCGTTTTACGGCCATCAATGTGGAAGCGTTGCCGGTGGTTGATGCCCAGGATGCGGGCGTGCTGCTGGGGATGCTGCATCGTAAGGAAACGATTGGGTATTACAATCAGCAGTTACTGAAGCATAAGCGGGCCAGCGACGAACAGGAAACCTGATTCAGTCTTCTTCCTCTTCGCCGTCTGTATTCCGCATTTCGAACAGGAAGCGGGAGGGTAGCGTCGGCTGTTTCTTGCCCCACTTGGTTCGGGTGGCGGCGCGGCTGAGTGTCAGGTAGTCCTGAGCCCGGGTAATGCCTACATAGGCGATCCGCCGCTCTTCCGCGATTTCTGCATCGGTCCCTTCGACCGATCGCTTGTGCGGGAGGAGTCCTTCTTCCATCCCGACCAGGTAGACACGCGGGAATTCAAGTCCCTTGGCACTGTGCAGTGTCATCAGCTTCACGGCATCCTGAGACAGTTTGTCTTCCTTGTCGTTGAGGTCGTCGCGATCCCCGAGAGCCGTTTCTTCCAGGAAGCCGGAGGGACTGGGGTCGCTGGTTCGCGTGCAGTATTCTTTGATCGATTCAATGAACTGTTCCAGCACGACGAGCCGGGCCTGCTGCTGCTCGGAAGTCTTGTACTGCTTTCTGATTTCCGAGGCGTAGTCGATTTCCTGGATCAGTTCCTGCATGATCTGAGCCAGTTCCCGGGGGGACCGTTCGAGCCGGGCACGATAGCGGCGAATCAATTGGTGGAAGGCGCTCAAGGCAGAGCTGGCCCGCGGAGTCAGTTCGTTGGCTTCGCGGGCAGAATCGACCGTGTCCCAGAACTGGTGCCCTGCCTTGACGGCCTGGTTGACCAGTTTTTCGACCGTCCCGCTGCCGATGCCGCGTGTGGGGGTGTTGATGATCCGCAGCATGGAGAGTTCGTCGTGCGGAAAGGCCAGTGTTTTCATGTATGCCAGCAGGTCGCGGATTTCGCGACGATCGAAGAAAGACTGGCTGCCAATCAACTGGTAGCGGACATTGGTCCGACGGAGTTCGGTTTCGAAGACGCGGGGCTGTTCGTTGGTGCGAAACAGGATGGCGAAGTCGCGGAGCGGAATCTCCTGGGCTTCGTGCAGGTAGCGAATCTCGCCGATGATTTTCTCGGCCTCGGTCAATTCGTCGGCCAGTTCGAGGAAGCGGACCGGGGCTCCCATTTTCTTGTGCGCGACGAGCTGTTTCTTATGGCGGTCGCGGTTGTGTTTCACGAGCCGGTTGGCCAGGTCGATGATCTTGTCGGTGCAGCGGTAATTGCTCTCAAGGCGAACGACTTTGGCACCGGGGAACTGTTGCTGGAACCCGAGAATGTGACGGACTTCTGCACCGCGCCAGCCGTAAATTGACTGATCGTCGTCCCCCACCACACACAGGTTCTGGTGCGGTTTGACTAAAGCGCGGATCAGATTGAACTGGGAGAGGTTGGTGTCCTGGTATTCGTCAATCTGCACGAAGTCGAACTTTTCCTGGACCTTCGCGAGGACATCCGGGAACTGGGAGAACAGGTCATTGGTCAGCATGAGCAGGTCATCGAAGTCGACGGCACCGCTGGAGCGGAGTTTTGTCTGGTATTTGCGATACGCCATGGCGGCGAGGAAGTCGAAATCGTTTTCGGTGTAGTTGGTGGCCATTTCCGGAGAGACGTTTGCCATTTTCCAGGAGCTGATTCGGTTCAGCAGGTCGCCGGGCCGGAGGCTTTTGTCATTGACGCGAATTTCTCGAAGTGCCGCCCGGGCTGCGGACTCCTGGTCGCCCCGGTCATAGATCACGAATTTCTGGGGATAGCCCAGTGCGGTGATCTCTTCGCGCAGGATGCGGACGCAGAGCGAATGGAACGTGGAAATGAAGGGCTTGGCCGGCAGGCGTTTGCCCATCAGACCGTTCATGCGTTCCTGCATTTCCTTGGCTGCTTTGTTGGTGAAGGTCACCGAGAGGATCTTGTTGGGAGTCACTCCCTGCCGGATCAGTTCCACCATGCGATAGGTAATCACACGTGTTTTTCCGGTACCGGCGCCAGCCAGAACCAGGAGTGGACCAGAGAGAGTAGAGGCTGCTTCACGTTGTGCCGGATTGAGTGCGGAGAGATGACTGGAAGAACTGGGAGAGGAAGACAAGGACATATATCAGGATCAATTATCTGGCTAAAACGGGTATGGGCAGCTGAGCTGAAGCGGTAACCGGCGGCGACGATTCCCGCTCAGTGACTTTCATCTTTTTTATCGGGGTTCGATCGGGGCGCCGGCTTTTTCTGGGCGGGGCGTTCCGGTTTTCGTGAGGCACTGGGTGATTTTTTCGCAGGTGCCTGGCCTGCTTCAGTAGACTCCGATTTCGATTCCGCGGAGCGTCTGCTGGAACCGGGCTGTTTCTTTTTTCTCAACTTGGGGCGCGCCTGTTCGCTGCGCCGGGACTGAGCGGGATCTGGTTGCTGTTTTCGACGGGCCGATTCCACGGTCTCCTGGTGGGGGACCGGAGTTTTCGCGGGAGCGGAATGCTGCTGTTCTTTATAAGCCAGCCTGAGCGGCTCGAGCATCTCGTTGATCGTCTGCCAGCGGTCTTGCGGGTAGAGCTCCAGCCCCTTCATGATCGCATCGGCAATGCGGGGGTCGAGATCGGGGAGCAGGTTCTGGATGTGTTCCGGTGGTGAATTGATATGTTGCAGGACTGCTTCCATTGTTTCGGCTGCCTTCCAGGGCAGCCGTTTGGTCAGCATCTCATAGCAGGTCACTGCGTAAGAGAAGATATCGATTTTCTGGCTGGTCTTCTGGCGTTTGATGAGCTCGGGGGCCATATAAGCGGCGGTACCGGTGCGGTTGCCGGGCTGCAGAAACGGAGGCGTGTTGGGGACGACCAGTCCGAAGTCAATCAGCTTGAGTTCGTGATCGTTGCTGACCATGATGTTGCGCGGGCAGATGTCGCGGTGAATCCAGCCTTCGTCATGAAAATACTGGATCGCTTCACCCAGCTGGATCATGTATTTGAGGCAGTTGGTTTTCATGTCCTCGTTCTGGGCTTCCACCAGAAAGCTGAGACTGTAGCCTTCGATGAATTCCATGACGAGGAACTGTTCCTGATCGGTAGTCAGGCCGTGTTCGTAAGTCTTGACGATGTGCGGGTGATTGAACTGGACAGCGATCTCCCCCTCTTTGGGTTTATCCAGTCCCACAAAGCGGGCTTCCAGTTCCTGTGTTTTGACTTTGTCCAGAATTTTAAGCGAAACGGTTTTGCCGGAATTGTAATCGCGGGCCCGCCAGACCTTCGACATGCTGCCCTGGCCCACGCGCCCGATGAGCTCAAAACGTTGCTTGATGTTCACACGGGGAACACGTGCTTCTTTGGAAAAGAGTCGCTTTAAAAAGTTCATGCATTCACCAGGGGCAGAGAGTGAATTCAGGACCAGGTTTCATCCCGGGCTCAGAAGAAGTTAACCGGCCCAACACTTCCAGTATAATTGCCAGCCTGACGAGACGCAAAGCGGTGCCCTGAAATCGACTGTTTCCAATCAGCGTCGACTGATGCGAACGGTGGTCGGGACGGTGTCAGGGATTCGTTTTGAGACTTTGGGGGAGTCAGACGCAATAGTCAATCAGTCGTGCCAGTTCCGAGCGGAGTCGGGGACGGGGAATAATGCGATCGACAAAGCCATGATCCAGAAGAAATTCACTGGTCTGGAAGCCTTCGGGCAGCGAACTTTTAATCGTGGCTTCCACTACCCGCGGTCCGGCGAAACCGACCAGGGCTTTGGGTTCCGCGACGACAATGTCACCCAGTGAGGCGAAACTGGCGGCGACTCCCCCCATGGTGGGGTTGGTCAGAACTGAAATGAACAGTCCTCCCTTTTCGTGGTAGCGTCCCAGGGCTGCTGAAACTTTTCCCATCTGCATCAGGGAGAAGATCCCTTCGTGCATGCGGGCTCCCCCGCCGGAGCCACTGATGATGATCAGCGGGAGTTTGAGTTCCGTTGCCTGTTCGATGGCGCGGGTCAGTTTTTCGCCGACCACGGAACCCATGCTGCCCATGATGAAGGACGAGTCGGTAATGCCGATGACCAGCGGGCGACCACGCATGTAGCCTTTGCCGACGATACAGGCATCTTTGAGTCCGGTTTTTTTCTGCTCCGCGACCAGGCGTTCTTTGTAGGTTTTGCTTTTGTCAGCAAATTCGAGCGGATCGCCTGCGGTGAGGTCGGGATACCATTCTTCAAAGCTGTCCGGGTCGAGCAGCTGCTGGATCCGGGTGTGAGCCGAGATCGAAAAGTGGTGATCGCATTCCGGGCAGAGGCCGAGCCCCTGATCGACCTGTTTGCAGAACACGGTTGCGTTACAGGCAGGACAGCGTTGCCAGAGTCCTTCCGGCACCCCTCGCTTGGGGCGGGTGGTGTGGCTGAGCTTTGAATCGACGTTTGACTTGGGAGCAGAACTCATATTACTTAGCCTCCTCGTAGCGCCATTTTTCTGTATGGCAGCTTTGACCCTGTTGGGAATCCCTCTTTTCTGATTGATCGTCAAAATTTACCTGTTTTGAATCACTTTTTTTAGGGGGTGACTCAAGAATTTCCAACATTTCATTGTGACAGAAGCGTCCGGCGTGCTCAAAACAAATTTTTTCTTTCTGTTCGTTCCGCAGGAGGCTGGAAATGATCGTCGCCAGTGGTTCTGAAGCCACGATGGCGAAGTTCTGTTTCTTCTTCAGGTATTTCTGTAATGTTTTCTGGACCCGGTTGACCGCTTCCGAGGCGAGTTCCCCTTCGGGCGGGCAGACCGTTTCGGGAGATTCGGCCCATTGTTTGAGTAATTTGGGGTACTTCCGACGGACTTCTTCGTATTCCAGACCCTGCCAGAGCCCCTGGTTCAGGTTTTTCAGGCCTTCCTTTTCCTTGACCGGAACGCCCAGGTTTTCGCCCAGCTGTTCGGCTGTTGAGAGGGCGGGCTCTGATGAAGAGGTGATAATGGTTTCGATCCCCGCCTGTTCCAGCTGGGGAATCAGATTTCGAACCTGCTCTTCCCCTTTTGCGTTCAGCGGAAGATCCAGGGTACCTTGAATTCGCTCATCTTTATCAAAGTCAGTACAACCAGGACGTATGAGTACCACAGTTGGCATGTTTTTGAATCTCTTTTATGTTAAGGAAGCTGTCCGGCTTCTGGCTATCCGGGCCAGATCGCTGACAGCAGTTGCGTAATCGGGCTCATTAAAAATGGCGCTTCCGACTACAAAGTAATTGGCACCGGCCTGAGCTGCTGCGCCGATGGTATCTGGATCAATGCCTCCATCCACGGAGAGAATCGTTTCCGGAGAGATCATTGATTTCAATTGTCTGATTCGTTCGGGGCTGGTTTCGATGAAGGACTGCCCTCCAAAGCCAGGTTCCACGCTCATTACCAGCACCAGCCCGCAGGCATCCAGATACGGTTCGATCCGTGCCAGCGGTGTCTGGGGGCTGATCGCCAGACCGGGTAAGACCCCTGCCTCCTTGAGGCGATCCAGCAGACCCTGTGGTTCCGGCAGTGCTTCGATATGGACGGTAATCGAATCGCAGCCAGCCTTGATGTAGTCATCAACATACTTTTCGGGATTGCTGATCATCAGGTGGGCGTCGAAAAACGACTTGGTCAATGGTCTGACCCGCTCAATGAGCATGGCTCCGTAGGAGAGGTTAGGGACAAAATGCCCATCCATGACATCCCAGTGGAGTACGGGCGCCTGAGCGGCATCCAGCAGCTCGACCTCACGGTGGAGGTTGCCGAAGTCACACTTCAGCATCGAGGGAGCAATTACCGGTGCATCTGATAACAATTTGTGTTTGGTATTCGAGTCAATCATAGAATTCAGGAATAATATACAACTCAAAGCCAAAAGCAAGAGCTCTGAATCGTTCTCATCAAGAGTTTGATTTCTTGCGAGTTTTATGAATGGAGTTACTGCTTTTATTATAAGCGGACTATTTTGACGATCTCAGGGATCATAGTCTAGTGGAAAGTAGAAACACCTGTTCTTGCGTGTAGGTGAGTCACTCTGGAAAAACAGCCGAGATGAAAACCATCTCGGCTGTTTTCGTAGTTCCGTCTCTAAATCATATTCTATAAGATTAGATGGTGATTAGAGTTGCGCCAGACGAGCGATCATGTCGGCCGTCCGGTTTGAGTAACCGTATTCGTTGTCGTACCAGCTCAGAACTTTGATCATGTTGCCGCCGATCTGGGTGGTCCAGCTGGCGTCAAAGATGGAGCTGTGAGTGTTGCCGATGATGTCACTGGAGACGATCGGATCGGTGTTGTACTCCAGAATGCCCTTCAGAGGACCTTCAGCGGCTGCTTTCATGGCAGCGTTGACATCGTCAGCAGAGACGTCTTTGCTGAGGGTTACGACCAGGTCGGTAATTGAACCAGCGGGAACGGGAACACGCAGACTGAGACCAGTCAGTTTGCCGTTCAGGTCGGGCAGAACCAGACCGACGGCTTTGGCAGCACCGGTGGTGGTTGGAATGATGTTAACAGCGGCAGCACGGGCCCGCAGCGGGTCGGAGTGCAGCTGGTCAGAAACACGCTGGTCGTTGGTGTAAGCGTGCACTGTGGTCATCAGACCGTGCTCAATCCCGAAGTTTTCGTGAATGACTTTGGCCATGGGAGCCAGGCAGTTGGTGGTACAGCTGGCGTTGGAAACACAGTTGTGCTCTGAAGTCAGCTGATCATCGTTAACGCCGAAGACAACGGTCATGTCCGGAGTGTCTTTCGCAGGAGCGGAAATCACTACTTTACGAGCACCCGCGGTAATGTGGCTGTCGTAACCGGGGTTGCCGTCTGCTTCACGTTTGGTGAAGAAACCGGTGGATTCCAGAGCCACTTCGACTCCGAGTTCTTTCCAAGGCAGATTGCGAGGATCGCGTTCTGCACAGACCCGTACGGTTTTACCGTTGACGATCAGGTTGCTACCTTCTGCTTCAACAGTTCCGGGGAAACGACCCTGAACACTGTCGTACTTCAACAGCCATGCCAGTTTCTGAGGATCACCCAGGTCGTTGATGGCAACCACTTCGAATTCGTCGGGACGGGCAGCCAGTGCTCTGAATGTGATACGACCAATGCGTCCAAAACCGTTAATACCTACCTTTACAGCAGCCACAGGACTCACTCCTTACATCTGAATGAAATTTATATCTATCTGTTGACGGCAGATCCGCTGGAAGACAATTCCTCGGGGATCTCGATGCGCGTACTTTGTAACTCGTTTTCGGGGCTGATTGTAATAGTCTATGCACGGCCACACAACCGAACGCAGCAACTCGTTTGAGTTCTTAATAATTCAACAATGTTAAGTATTTGTGCGCGTGCCGGGTGACTGGCGAATGTCCCGGGAGATTGTGTGCGAATTTACTGGACAGATACTGTTCGCAGTCGCTGGCATGTGACAAATTTCGACAAGTATTCCCCTCCCTGCGCGTAGTCTGGATCACACGACCTCAAGGGGCTCCAGCAAAAATGACGATAGTGCTTGAGAGGAGAATACTTACATCTAGAGGGAATATATCGACAGATCATGCATCGGGGAACGTTGATAAGACCCTGTCTGTAAGTAACTTAGCTCCTCCCGCCAGGTTTCAAAATTACTATATAATACGTTCCCTAATCACCAGGACGGGCTGATGGACGATATTCTGCAGGAGTTTTTGGCAGAAAGCTGGGAAAACTTAGGTCAACTTGACTCTGAAATTGTTGAGTTGGAAAAGGATCCTCAGAATGCTGAGCTGATCGCCAGCATCTTTCGGACGATTCATACGATTAAGGGAACCTGTGGTTTTCTGGGACTGACGAATCTGGGAGCGGTCGCGCATTCAGCTGAAAATGTGCTGGGTAAGATGCGCGAGCGGATGATGGAAGTTTCTCCCGGAGCGATTTCTCTGGTACTGGAAGCTGTCGACAGTATTAAAGAACTGTTGCAGGGGCTGGAAGCAACCGGAGAAGAGCCCAAGACCGATCATTCAACTCTGACCGGCATGCTGGATGACCTGGCAAATCTGGCGACGGCACCCGTGGCAGATACAACTGCTGCCCCGGAAACGGTAGCACCAACGGAGCCGGCAGAGATCAGTGCTCCTGCAGTTGCGGCAACATCCCCTGCTGAATCAGCACCCGTCGAATCTGAACCGGTTGCTCAACCAGTGGCTGAAGCTCCCGCGCAAGAGGTTAGAGCACCAGAGCCGGCACCAGCTACTACCGAAGTCGTAGCGGATGCTGCCGATGATGGGGCTAAATCATCCAAGGTCAGCGTCGCTGATCTTTCGATTCGTGTAAATGTGAACGTTGTCGACAGCCTGATGAACCTGGTCGGGGAACTGGTGCTGACACGAAATCAGCTGCTGCAGCTGGCACGGGGAGATGAGGAATCAAAGTACGCAGCGCCGATCACCCATTTGAACCGGGTGACAACCGATTTGCAGGAAGGGGTGATGAAGACCCGTATGCAGCCCATCGGAAATGCCTGGAATAAGCTGCCCCGCCTGGTGCGTGACCTGTCTCAGGTGACACATAAACATATCGAACTGGTAATGACCGGTGCGGAAACCGAACTCGACCGTACGGTGCTGGATGCCATCAAAGACCCATTGACGCATATGGTCCGCAACTCGGCCGACCATGGTATTGAAGCGTCCGAAATCCGTAAGGCCAACGGAAAGCCGGAATCGGGGACCATTCATCTGAATGCCTATCACGAAGGCGGTCATGTGATTATTGAGATTCAGGACGACGGAGCCGGCATCAGCCGTGAACGGGTTCTGAAAAAGGCAATTTCACAGGGGCTGATCAACGAAGCCGACGCCGACACAATGACGGACAGCCACGTCTTTTCCATGATTTTCCAGCCTGGTTTTTCGACAGCAGAACAGGTCAGTTCCATTTCCGGTCGTGGCGTGGGAATGGACGTCGTACGGACCCAGATTGAAAAAATCGGCGGGACCGTCGATCTGAATTCGAAGATGGGCAAAGGAACAACTGTCCGGATCAAGATTCCGTTGACGCTCGCGATTGTCTCGGCCCTGGTACTCGAAAGTGGCGGTCAGCCATTCGCGATTCCCCAGTTGGGTGTTGTCGAACTGGTACGTCTCTCCGCTGAAGACCGTACAAAAATTGAAACAATTCATGACAAGAAAGTCTTCCGTCTGCGGGATCGCCTGCTGCCTCTGGTCCATCTGAATGAAGTCCTGCAACTGGAAGAAGAGTCACTTGAAGATGATGACGATCTGCACGATACAAACATCGTGGTTGTCCAGGTTGGCGAAGACCAGTTCGGGCTGATTGTTTCGCGGATCTTCGACACGGAAGAGATCGTGGTCAAACCCGTGGGACGACTGCTGAAAAACATTGGCCTGTATCAGGGGACAACAATTCTCGGTGACGGGCGGGTTGTGATGATCCTCGATGTCGGGGGTATCTTCAACCAGTGTGGGGGTAGTTCCTCGCACTCCCAGGCAGTGGCAGAAGATAATAACTCTGGAACTGGACGGGAAACGATCAGCATGCTGCTGTTCGGTGTCGGCGACAATGAGACCATGGCCGTTCCGCTTTCACTGGTGGCCCGACTGGAAGAGTTCCCGCTGGAGAGCATTGAACTGAATGGCGGACGGAAAGTCGTGCAATATCGAGATAACCTGCTGCCGTTACTTTCAGTGGAAGGTGCCGGGTATGGCGGGGGAGAAACAATTGATCCGCAGCCTGTGGTCGTGTTCTCGGAGAACAGCCGATCGATGGGCCTGATGGTTAACGAGATAAAAGACATCATCGACGAGCAGCTGGTGATCCGCATGCAGTCCGATCGACCGGGCATACTGGGGACGGCAATCATCGGTAAGAATGCCATCGATGTGATTGATACTCAATATTACGTGATGCGTTCCACCCCCAACTGGTTTGCCAAGGTCGAAGATAAGAAATCATTCCGGGTGCTGGTGGTTGATGATTCAATGTTCTTCCGTCAGCTGGTCGCGACTGCTTTGGAGACCGCAGGTTACTCTGTCGCAACCTGTGACAGCTGCGTGGCAGCGGTAGAGATTCTGGAACGCAATGCGAATTTCCAGGCGATTGTTACCGATCTCGACCTGCCGATGATGGATGGCTTCGAATTCTGTGAATGGGTGAAAGAACAGTCGAACATGCAGGAGACCTGCGTGCTGGCGATGACCTCTTCCAACAGCAGTGCAGATCAGACGCGGGCCACCGAGGCCGGCTTTGATCAGTTCCTGGTCAAATTCAATTCTCACGAACTCATTTCCTGTCTGGATGAGCATTTTGCCCGGACGAAACATAGTGCAGGAGTCAATGCATGAGCCTTACAGCGACTGATTCAACCAGCGGCATGGAGTCGCAGTTAGATTATTCGAGTCAGTATGTCTCGTTCCGCGTGGATGGTCAGCTGCTGGGAATTCCTGTGAATATGGTGCAGGAAGTCCTGACTGAGCAGGTGATTTCGCCGACTCCCCTGGCCCGCCCTGAAATTAAAGGGTTGCTCAACCTCCGGGGACAGATTGTGACGGCGGTCAGCCTGCGGAAGCGTCTGGGACTGCCTGACCTGGACAACGAAGAATCAATGAATGTCGTGACGCGGCTGGGAGGCGAGTCTTTCAGTCTGCTGGTCGACGAAGTGGGAGACGTGATCAACGTTTCCGGACGTTCGATGGAACCGGTACCCCGGACTTTGGATCCACACTGGCGTTCGGTCACGATTGGTGTGTTTCAGCTGGACGAGGGACTGTTTGTCATCCTGGATGTCGAAACGATTTTGAATTTTGACTGACTTTCGTTCTCTTTCCGGCGCATTTTAAAAGGGCCAAATCGTGGATTTAAATGTGACTGCACTTCGAGAATCGTTCGAGCTGGTGGCGCCCCGGGCCGACCAGCTGGCAGAACGGTTCTATGAGAAGTTATTCGAAGATTATCCCGATCTTCTGCGCTATTTTACGCATACCGACTTTTCCGAGCAGCGGGGCAAACTGATTCAGGCACTGGTGCTGGTGATGAAGTCACTGGAAAATCCCACAGCCCTGACCCGGGTTCTGCATCAACTGGGAAAAGAACATGACGAAATGGGTGTCCAGGAAGACGATTACCCACCCGTCACACAAACGCTGTTGAGTGTGCTGGCTGAGTTTGCCGGCGAACACTGGAGTGATGAACTGGAAGACGCCTGGGATCAGGCACTGACAGCGGTAGCAAACCTGATGATTGAAGGAGCCAAAGACTCAAGTCGCGCAAAGCAACTTCAATCAGCGGCTGCCGGGGGCTCAACGGGAGCCGACTTTGAAGCAGAAGCGTCTGACGTGGACCCTGACCTGACTTCAGAGACGTTAAACGAAACACAAACCGAACAGTCTATTCGATCTGAAGAGCAGATCAACCATCCTAAGGAGAAGAGTGAAATGTCGATTGATTCAGTACAGAATACGGGACAGAGCGCGGCTACTGAACGGTCGCAGAATCTTGATCAGTTTTACGGCATTGTGGAATTCAGTCCACAGGCCACCTTGTTTGTCAGTGCTCAAGGCGAGTTGACCTACATCAACCGCAAGGGACAGGAACTGCTGAATCAACTCAGCGGCGAACTGGGACTGACACCACAACAGGTTGTCGGTGGCAGCATCAATCAGCTGGCTGCCCGCATTCCTGAACTGCAGACCGCGATTACCGGTCTGGTGGGAGAGAAAACGATCACCGCTCCTGTGGGACAACGTTACCTGGAAATCAGTCTGTCTGCTGCCAGCGGTGAGTCTGGTGCGGGTGTCGGAACTGTCATGACTTGGAAAGACGTCACCGGGACTGTCCAGCAGGAAGAAGAGAACTGCGATCTGTCCGGTCAGCTGGGCGCAATCAGCGATGCCCAGGCTGTGATTGAATTCAAGATGGATGGCACGATCATCAAGGCCAACGACAATTTCTGTAAAACTGTCGGTTACTCCCTCGAAGAAATTCAGGGCAAACACCACCGGATGTTCGTAGACAGCGAGTATCAGAACAGTGCCGAATATCAGGAATTCTGGGAAAAACTGAATGCAGGGATTAACCAGGTTGCTGAGTACAAGCGCATCGCCAAAGGTGGAAAAGAGATCTGGATTTCTGCTTCTTATAATCCCATCAAGAACAAGAGTGGAAAACTGGTGAAGGTCGTCAAATATGCGACAGACATCACCGAGAAGAAGCTGGCTGAAGCCGAGATGGTGCGTGTGCAGAACATGATGGACAACATTCCCATTAATGTGCTGCTGGCCAACCGCGATTTCGAAATGGTCTACATGAACCCTGCTTCCTACAAGCAGCTGAAAGCCATTGAGCATCTGCTACCCAAGCCCGTTGATCAGCTGATTGGTCAGAGCATCGACATTTTCCATAAGAATCCCGAGATGCAGCGGCGGATGCTGGCTGATCCGTCCAACATGCCTCACCGGGCCAAAATCAAGGTGGGCGACGAAACTCTGGACCTGCTGGCAACAGCGATCACCGACAAGGAAGGCAATTACATCGGCCCGATGGTCAGCTGGTCTCTGATTACCGATCAGGTCAAGCTGGCTGATGATTTCGAAAGTGAAATACAGGGCATCGTAAGTGTTGTTACCTCATCTGCCACAGAAATGCAGGCCAGCTCGAAGAGCCTGTCTGACATGGCTGATGAAACGGCTCGCCAGTCTCAGGTTGTGGCTGCGGCCAGTGAAGAGGCAACCCGCAACGTGGAGACCGTCTCTTCAGCTGCGGAAGAGTTGAGTGCTTCGATCAGCGAGATTGCCCGTCATGTACAGGAACAGTCGCACATGACCTCACAGGCTGTGGGTGAAGCAGATCGTACGAATGAGACCATCAAAGAACTGGGTGATGCCAGCAGTGAAATTGGTCAGGTTGTGAAAGTGATTACTTCGATTGCTCAGCAGACTAACCTGCTGGCTCTGAACGCGACCATTGAAGCAGCCCGGGCCGGTGAAGCTGGTAAAGGGTTTGCTGTGGTGGCAAACGAAGTGAAAGAACTGGCTCGCCAGACTGCACGTGCTACAGAAGAAATCAGCGAGAAGATCTCTGCAATCCAGGGATCGACGAACATCGCGGTTTCAGCCATCGGTTCGATTGGGGAAAGCATTCGTAAGATCAACGAAATTTCCACAACAATCGCGAGTGCGGTTGAGGAACAGACCGCGGCTACGAACGAGATTTCCCGTAACGTCGCTGAAGCGGCTCGCGGAACTGCCGAAGTGACCAATAACATTTCGGGTGTTTCCCAGGCAGCCAGCGAGAGTGGTACGGCAGCAAACGACATGCTGGCCGCTGCTCAGGGGCTGACTCAGGAATCAGTCAAGCTAGACGAAGCTGCTGCCAACTTCCTGAAGCGGATGCGTTCCATCTAAGCAGGTTAGCCCTGACGGGGCAGACACTGCAGGTCAATCAAATCAACCGTCAGTCTGAGCTCATGTATATTTACAAATGCCAGGTCTGACGGTTTTTTTGTTTTAACAACGAGACTGAGGTTCAGGCAAAACACTCAAACCTGCTGAAATTTAAGGATTTTGGACTTTGCCGGACTCCGGCACAAAATCGTGTCCTAGACTTCGAATGAGAAAAGAAACGACCGCCTGTCCGCGGGGTGCGATTGTAAGAGATTCACCAGTTCTGCGGGTCGGCATTTGATTAAACGATAACTTACATACTGGGAGACCGGTGATAATGAAAACGGTATTACTTGTAGACGATTCCCGTGCAGTGCGACTGGTTGGTCGCCGCATGATGGGGGCGTTTGGCCTGGAAGTTCTGGAAGCGGAAGATGGTAAACAGGCTCTGGAAGTCGTGCGTGCGAATCCGGAGCTGGATGCAATTTTACTGGACTGGAACATGCCGATCATGGATGGGATGGAGTTTCTGACCGCACTGCGTGCAGAAGATCGTCAGAAGCAGCCCATCGTGGTGATGTGCACTACGGAAAATGATATGCCCCGTATCGTACAGGCCATGCAGGCTGGTGCCAACGAGTACATCATGAAGCCGTTCACTGAAGACATTGTCCGCGACAAGCTTGAAGAGACAGGTGTTTTGTGAGCCGTCCGGTAATCAAAGTACTTCTGGTTGATGACTCGGCTGTGATTCGTGGATTAATGACGCAGGCAATTAATCTCGATGATCAGATCAGTGTTGTCGGTTCCGCAATGCACGGTCAGGCTGCGTTGACCTGGTTGAATACACACCAGGCGGATGTCGTTGTGCTCGATGTGGAAATGCCGGTGATGGATGGTATCAGCTGTCTGAAGCAGTTGAGACAAAGTCATCCTGACCTGCCGGTGATCATGGCCAGTTCTCTGACCCGTGCCGGTGCAGAAATTACTCTGCAGGCGCTGGATCTGGGGGCCGCCGGATGTGTTGCCAAACCGGTCGCTTCGAATGCGGCTGAGGCAATCGCCCAGATGGCTCACGATCTGTTGCCTTTAATCAAGGCACTGGTTCGTGGCAGGCAGACCGACTCTCAGAGTCTGACCCAACTGCAGGTGCGTACGACCACGTCTCCTGTAAAAACTCCCATGGTACTGGTCATCGGATCCAGCACGGGAGGGCCCAATGCTTTAAAAACAGTATTGTCCGCCCTGCCCGAGAAGTTTTCGCTGCCGATTCTGATTGCCCAGCATATGCCACCCTTGTTTACAAGAACACTGGCGGAACATATCCAGCGGGATACCGGTCGACCGACTTCAGAAGCGGTTGATGGTGCTTTGATTGAAAGAGGTCATATCTACATCGCGCCAGGTGATTATCACATGGTGGTCGACAAGCAGAATGATCGCATGGTAATTCGACTGAATCAGGAAGCGCCCGAGCATTTCTGCCGTCCCTCAGTCAATCCGTTATACAACTCCGCAGCAAACTGGTATGGCAGTTCTGTGCTGGCGGTGATGTTGACCGGGATGGGAGATGACGGTATCGAGGGAGCCCGATCGATCAGTGAACGTCAAGGTTATATTATCGCACAAGATGAACGAAGCAGTGTTGTCTGGGGAATGCCTGGCGCTATCGCCAAGGCAGGACTGGCCAACCAGGTGCTGCCGCTCAGAAATATTGCCTCTGAACTGGCGCGACTTTGTTCTTTATAGAAAGTGGTGTTCCCGTGTCTCCAGAAGATTATAATTTCATAACCAGCTTTTTGCTGGACACAACAGGTCTGTCTCTCGGCGAGAACAAAGAGTACTTGCTGGAAGCCCGCCTGGTTCCGCTGGCCCAGTCACATGGTATGAACGGGGTCGAAGATCTCGTGCTGGCACTCAAATCGAGTATCGATCCCAGTCTGAAAAAAGACGTGATGGAAGCGATGACGACGAATGAGTCTTCGTTCTTCCGTGACAGACGTCCTTTCGACGAACTTAAAAATTCGATCTTACCGAACCTGATCGCCGAACGGAAAACAACCCAGCGGCTGCGGATCTGGTGTTCCGCCTGCTCTCATGGGCAGGAGCCTTACAGCATCGTGATGCTGATCCGCGAACACTTCCCGGAACTGGCTAACTGGAATATTCAGATCGTCTCGACCGACCTCTGCAGCAAAGCACTGGATCGGGCCCGGGGGGGGATTTATTCCCAGTTTGAAGTTCAGCGTGGTTTGCCTGTGCAGCTGCTGATGAAGCACTTTGATCAGTGCGAACAGGGCTGGCAGATCAAACCGGAACTGGGAGCCGGGATTCAGTGGAAGCACCTGAACCTGCTGGAAGATTTTCAGCACCTGGGCATGTTCGACATTGTTTTCTGCCGAAACGTCCTGATTTACTTCAAACCAGAGACCAAGAAAGACATTCTCGACCGCATCAGCCGCCAGATGTCGTCTGCCGGCGTGTTACTGCTGGGAGCAGCGGAAACAGTACTGGGGATTTCAGATAACTATACCAAGCTGCCCGAATGTCAGTCGGCCATTTATCGACTGGCAAACTCGAGCCCGCTTTCAGCTGGAATTCGCTGAATCCGCCAGGCAGGAAGCCTTTCCGGGAAGATAGAAATATTAAGAAAATTAATATTCTTTTTGGATCATTCCCTGTCCGTGAAGATCAATTCTCTCTTATTAAATAGCCTTTTCTCACCCGTGCATATCTGTTATTAATGCACGGGTGGAAGGTCAATCAGGAGTCAATAATTGATGTTTCACACCTGCTTTTCAGCTGATTTCGCACAGGGAAGTGCCCGATAATGCGGCTTGCCATTTTTGAAGATCATTCTGCTCTGCAATTCTCACCGGTCTCGCTCATGCGACCGGTGTTTGAACTGCTGTGCGGTACCTGTTCGCTCCGCGAGCGATTGCTGCGTACCCTGCCCGTTTCGGAATGGGGCGTTCTGATCCGTCCGGTGCTGACAGAAGTCTATGCAGAAGCGCATGCGGATGCCCGCATCAATGATGCACTCTGGTTAAGTGAAGCACCCACCCTGCTGGTGAATGGCCGCTGGCTGCCCTCTAATGAGGATCTGAAACAGCTTGCCAGTGCTTCGTATGAAACAGTCGGGATGCAGGGCGACTGTGTGGCCTACCTGCTGCTGGATCCGGAAGAGTCAGTGCTGCTGACGACCGAAGCCTGGGATGACGCGATTAACCAGATCGCCGCAACCCGTAAACCCGTGGCGGTACAGGGAACGGAGCTCCGCTATCCCTGGGATCTGGTGAATCAGAACCGTCAGCAGTTGCTGGAAGATTTTGCATTCGCGTCAGATACTTTTGCCTCGGGCGGCGATGCCCGCAGCCTGACGATCGTCGGTTCTCCGGATCTGGTCCGGATTGCTGAGTCGGCTGAGATCGATCCCTTTGTTGTCTTTGACACGCGCCAGGGACCGATTGTGGTAGAAGCTGAGGCCCAGATTCAGGCATTCACCCGGATCGAGGGACCCGCCTATATCGGTCGGGGAACCCGTCTGTTCCGCGCGAATTTCAAAGCGGGAACCAGTGCCGGCCCGTTCTGCCGACTGGGAGGCGAGATTGAAGAGTCGATCATTCACGGCTATGCGAACAAATACCATGACGGTTTTCTGGGGCACTCTTATATCTGTCCCTGGGTGAACCTGGGAGCACAGACCAGCAACAGTGATCTCAAGAACGATTACTCCAACGTCAAGGTTCCCATTTCGGGCTATCCCGTTGATACCGGGGCCGTGAAGGTGGGGTGTTTTATCGGCGACCACACCAAAACCGGGCTCAACAGCCTGTTTAATACCGGCACCTCGGTGGGGGTGATGTCGATGGTCCTCCCCACGGGAGAACTGCTGCCGAAGCACATTCCCTCCTTTTCCCGGTTCTGGCTGGGGCGGATCGATGGGCAGATCGATCTGGACGGCATGCTGCAGCTGGCAGAGACTTCGATGCAGCGGCGGGGAATGAGCCTGACCACTGCCCAGCAGAAACTGCTGAAACAGCTGCTGGATGAGAGTGCCGACGAACGCGAAACCGCGATTCAGTGGTGGGACCAGAAGCTGGCTTCCCGCGGTTCCCAGCCAGCAGAACACTGATTTACAGTTCAAAGTGACGACCTGCTGTCACAGTCAGACAATCCAGCGAACTTGTACGGCGTTCGTGTTGTCTTAACAGTGTGTCAGTCACCGGCGTCAGAAAGGTGCTGGGACTTGAGCGAAATCTGGGTGAATTCCGCTATTTCGTAAGACTTATCATCTTGATGTAAGAATGTCGCAAAAACGAGGACACTCGTGAGAGCGGCCCGAGGGGCGTTGTCATTCTTACCAGTCCACTGGTGAACTCAAGAGTCTGGCTTTACAGGCATTTACGTTCGCATCCAGACGCAAATCTGTTTTTTGGCAGGTTTGGTACAGTCCTTGCGATTCTTCCAATTATCAGGCTTATCCGCAGGAGATCAGCCCGGCAATGACTGATGAGCCAGTCATCGCTGAGAAAGCAAACGAGACAACCAAAAAGTGATATAAAAATGAAACAGGAGAAGAAGGTCATGTCAGAACAGGTCATGGAAGAGTTGTGGAACGGTTTATCCCCCGCAACCAACAGTATGGAACTGGCGAATGCAGTCATCGATCGTCTGCAGGAGCTGAATATCGATCTGCAGGACGTTTCACTGGCCGAGATGAAAAACCTGCTGTCGAAAGCCTGCACTTATCAGGCGGAGCGACAGATGCGGAATCCCCGTCTGTCCGATTGCCTCGTTTCCTAGACCGGGGTTGTGGGAGAGGAGCGCGATCCGGTTGATGATTCCAGCAGAAATTACTTGAACCAGTCGCATTTCCGATGCTAAAACGGAAATGCGTGGGAACAGCTTAAGCGAGCCTGTTGTTTTCCATGTGAAGACAACAGGCTCGCTTTTTTTATGAAAGGCACTTCGATGGATGACACTTCCGCAGAAAATTCTCAACCCAATGCCGGTGACGCTGACCAGACCAAAGCCATGGAGCAGATTGTCGAATCGCTCCGCCAGGGGAATAAAATCGAGGCCATCAAAGAGTACCGGGAACTGACTGGTTCCGGGCTCAAAGAATCGAAGGAAGCTATTGATGCTTTGATTCAGAAATATGAGATCCCGATGAAGTCGGGCTGTGCCTCCCTCCTCTTGATCGGGCTTTCCTCGACGCTGCTGCTGGTTTTCGTCTGCTGGTAACCTGGTCGGGGACTGTGTGATACGCTCCATTCCCCGGCATCGCTCTCTTGAAATCCTGGTACCCGCGTCTGCCTGTCAGGCGAATTTGCTCCCCCTGGCAGAGATTAACAAGGGGTTAATTTCTTTTTTTATAAAACTCCTAAACAAATCCTGAATCTTCTTGAGCACCTGCCAGTCGTATGTATACTCGATTATGTAAGCAGATTAAGTCGCTCGGACTTTTCACTTAAGATCTTTCACTTCTATTCGATAAAGCTTTCCGGAAATCCATTCAACCTTACTCCCCGGAATATCGGATTGGATGGCTCAGACCGGACCTTAATAATTCATGATTTCTTATCGTTTTTTTATTAGGAGTGCGTCATGTCTTTCAGTCCACATCAACGGAGACGCGGATTTACATTAATTGAACTACTGGTCGTGATCGCCATCATCGCGATTCTGATCGCCCTGCTCCTGCCTGCGGTCCAGCAGGCCCGCGAAGCAGCCCGTCGTGCCAGCTGTAAAAACAAGCTCAGGCAGGTCGCTCTGGCCCTGCACAACTACCACGATGCTCACAGTGTCTTCCCCCCCGGCGGAATCACCTACGGCTGGTGTACCCTGGCAACTCCTGATCCCGGTCGTACGACCCACAACAAAAACGGACTCTGTCTGTTGTTGCCTTATCTCGATCAGTCTCCCCTCTACAACCGACTCAACCTGGATACCGCTAACAGTGCGCAGAATACCGGGTACTGTTGCAGCTATGGCGGGGCATCCAGTCCCCTGGCAGGAAACCCGGCGGACAATGCCGATGAGATGGCTGTCCTGCTGGACGTTTTCCTCTGCCCTTCCGATTCCGGGTCGACACATCTCGGAACAGGAGCTCCCTATGGAACCTCTGTTGCGCCTGGTCCAGCCAAAACCAATTATGAATTGAGTGCCGACCAGACAATCGACTGTAACCTCTGGTCGAGACAGGCTCCGAATGCTCGCAAAATGTTCGGCGAGAACAGCCGGTGCCGGATTCGCGATGTCAAAGATGGAACCTCGAACACGCTGATGGTCTGTGAGACAACACGTACCGTTGCCAATGGCGAACCTCCGGCCTGGGGAATGCGGGGCTGGGTGACTACAGGTGGGGACATTGATCCCGGGATTAACGTCTGGGATATCCCGACCGGCTGGACGCGACCCGATACTGGAAACCTCAACAGCTGGGGCCAGGTGGGAAGTCTGCATACCGGCGGGGCTCACTTTGGTCTCGGTGATGGATCGGTCCGCTTCATTTCGGAAAACACTGACCTCACTCTGCTGAGACGACTGGGGACCATTTCAGACGGTTTTGTCGTCGAAATTCCCTAGTGCTGAGTTACAACCTGAGTTTAACATTCTTGCGTGAGGTACTTCATGATACTTATTCCAGGGAAGCGCACGGCTCTGGGAGCCGTGTTGCTGATGTGCATTTTCTGTGTTGGCTGCGGTGGCAAGCCTGAGGGGCCGGAACTCGGTCCCGTCACCGGGGTGGTTCTGCTCAATGAAGAACCACTGGAAAATGCAGACCTGTTCTTTATGCCCATTGAGAGTACCCCCGGCGTGGGGGGACAGGGGCGATCCAAAGAGGGGGGCAAATTCGAAGTGGTTTATTTTCGGGGAGGCGAAGGTTTACCGGCGGGCACCTATCGCGTGGCGGTCAGTTATCGTCTGATGCCCGATGGTACACCTGTTCCGGAAGGAGACGATACCCCTCCGATTGAATCCCCGGCCACAGAGTCCTTGCCCGCAAAATACTCGAGCAAAGACAATTCGGAGCTGCAGGTGAAAGTCGAACCGGGGCAGCCGATCGAACTGAAATTGACGGGCAAAAAGAAGTAAGCCTTTAGGGAGCCCGTTCAGTGGGCTGGACTATAAATGAGAAACAAAAGCAGGCAGGCATTCTGAAGTTTAGCGGGATGCCTGCCTTTTTTATTCGATATGGAGAGAAACGGAGAAAGTCGAGTTTAACTTAATTTCTCCCGTTTTCAGCCGGGAAACCTGTTCTCAGAAAAGTTTCCTAATGAAATCATCTTTTCTTCACATTTACCACACAATTTGTCATCATATTACGTGCTGGATTGAATTTACGTAATCAGTACTTAAGCTGAATACGGTGAATGATTTCCCGATAGCAACCCGCCCGACCTGACCCCCTCCTCGAAAGGTGATTGCATGAGACGGTTATTAATACCAGTGACTCTGCTAAGCGCCCTGTTAACGACATCTGTCATCTGGGCCTGTTCCGTTCCCGTATTTCGGTACGCGCTGGAACGCTGGCCCGCAGATCAATATAGCGCCGTCGTATTTCACCGTGGTCCGCTTCAACCGGAACAACAGCGTGTCGTCGACCTGTTTGCCAGGGAGGGGGCTGTCGCCCGGCAGTCAGCGAATGTTGAACTGAAGCTGGTCGACCTGGATGCCGACCCGGCGCCACAGGATCTGGAACTCTGGAAACGACAGGAATCCGAGACACTGCCTCTGCTGGTCATGCGGACTCCCCTGCCCGCTCCGGTACCGGTGGGCTTCTGGTCGGGAGAACTGACGGAAGAAAACGTCTCGCGACTCATCGATTCCCCCTTGCGTCAAAAGATTGCCAAACAGCTGATTAACGGTCAGACCGCGGTCTGGGTCTTTCTGGAATCTGGTGATGCGGAACAGGACAAGGCCGCACTGGAACAGCTCAAAGCCGAACTGAAGCGGATGGAGAAGACACTCAAACTCCCCGAAATCGAACAGGCCGATATTGAACAGGGACTGGTCAGCGTCGCGCCGGACAGCCTCAAGCTCAAATTCAGCGTGGAAACCTTGTCTCGCAAAGAAGCTGCAGAAGACTATTTCACACGCATGCTGATCGCCACCGAAAACGATCTGCATGAGTTCAGCGACGAACCGATGGCACTGCCGGTGTTTGGTCGCGGACGTGTGCTGTATGCTCTGATCGGCAAAGGGATCAATCCCGGGACCATCGAGCAGGCCTGTCGGGACCTGACGGGACCCTGCACCTGCCAGGTGAAAGACCAGAATCCAGGGACCGACCTGCTGATGGCGGTCAACTGGGAGAAACTGGTGACTCCCACTCCCCAGGAAGAAAAAGAGATTCCCGACCTGACCGGACTGACCAGCTTCTCAAAACAGGGCGCTGATGCAGCACAGGGGCTGTCGATGTCGAAAGAGAAAGAACCGAAATCGGATCAGGCGACACCGAAAACAGAGAGCGTTACTGCTGAGCAGACTGCTCAGGCGGAACCAGCTACGGCTGAAACGCAAGTCCAGACGCAGGAGAGTGATTCCGCTGATGCAGGTACAACCGAGCTTCCTGCTGCGGGAACCACAGAAGCGGCTCAAAGCAACTCGCTGCTGCGGAATCTCTCGATCCTGGCTGTGCTGGCAATCGTGATCATGCTGGCTGCGAGCTACATCGTTATGGGACGTAAATCAGAGAGTTGAAATTTCAGATCTGTATCTGAATCCCTCACTCCATCAGGAAAGCAAGAGCGGGCATTATGTCAATTTTTCATCTGATTCTTCAGGAAATGCAGCACCGGAAAATGAATTTTCTGCTGGGGCTGCTGTCGGTGATCGTCGCGGTCGGCTGTCTGATTGCCGCCCTGACTCTGTTGCAGGCGGACGAAATTCAGACCGCACTGATTCTGCAACAGAAGGAAGATGAGGTGAAGCAGGCGGGAGCCGAGCTGAACGATGCGATGCGGAAGATTACCAAGGGGCTCGGGTTTAATATCCTGATCCTCCCTGCCGACCAGGACCTGGAAGAGTTTCACCTGACCGGCGTCGTCTCGGGGACAATGCCCGAAGACAATATGCGGAAACTGTCCGAATCTAAAATTGTCACCATCAACCACATGCTGCCGATGGTGGCGAAGAAAGTGACCTGGCCCGAAAAGGAGCTGGATATCATTCTCACCGGCACCCGCGGTGAAGTGCCCCAGTTGCACCGGGCTCTGAAGAAACCACTACAGCAACCCGTGCCTGCGGGGGCAATGGTGCTGGGATACCAGGTGCAGAAGAAAACCGGTCTCAAAGCGGGCGACGAAGTCCAGCTGATGGGAAAAGGGTTCAAGGTCGCCAAAGTCTTCCCCGAACGGGGGAATGCCGATGACAGTACCGTGTGGATCAATCTCAGAGAAGCGCAGCAACTGCTGGGCATGGAAAATCTGCTGAATGCCATTCTGGCGCTGGAATGTAACTGTGCTACCGAAGATCGAGTCGCAGAAATCCGCAAGGATGTAGCTGAGATTCTGCCCGGCACCCAGATTATCGAGCGTGGTCCCCCTGCCCTGGCCCGCGCTGAAGCACGCAATACGGCGGCTGCGACCGCGGTCGCTTCACTGGAGCAGGAAAAAGCGAATCGAATTAAGCTGATTGAACGGCATGCCAGCTTTGCCGCGATCCTGGTACCTCTCGTGGTGCTGGGCTGTGGAGCCTGGATTGGTTTCCTTTCACTGGAAAACGTCCGCCGCCGGGCAACCGAGATCGGAATTCTGCGGGCGATCGGCGTACGTTCCTCCCAGGTCTTCGGAATCTTTATCATCAAAGCACTGCTGATCGGCCTCGTGGGGGCGTTGATCGGTTATTTTCTGGGCTATTGGATCGGCGTTACCTGGGGTGACCTGCCTGCGGCTGCAGATCCGGCGCAGGTCCTCTTTTCGGGACGCTGGTTGTTGTTGAGCCTGGTGTTCGCTCCCCTGCTGTCCAGTCTCTCCAGCTGGATCCCTGCCCTGCTGGCTGCCCGCCAGGATCCTGCCACCATTCTCCAGGAAGGATGATTACATCACGATGTTACTTGAACTGGAACAACTGTCGAAATCATTCAAGTCCGGTCCGGGCCGTGTCCAGGCAGTGGACGGCGTGAGCCTGACCGTCGATGCGACTGAGTTCGTCGCGATTCAGGGACCCAGCGGCTGTGGAAAGTCGACACTGTTGCTGATGGCGGGGGGACTGCTCAGCCCCGATTCCGGCCAGGTGCTGATTGAAGGGACTAACCCGTATCGTCTTTCGAGTGATCAACGGGCCCGTTTTCGTTCTCAACATCTGGGCTTTGTCTTTCAGCAGTTCCACCTCGTGCCTTATTTGAATGTGCTGGACAACGTGTTAACGCCGGCCCTGGCATCGAATCGGAGTCAGGCCCGCGAACGCGCCCGTGCATTGATTGAACAATTTGGTCTGGAACAGCGTCTGCATCATACCCCGGCCCAGTTGAGTACCGGGGAAAAGCAGCGGGTCGCACTGGCCCGAGCCCTGTTTCATCAGCCGAAAATTTTGCTGGCAGATGAGCCGACAGGCAACCTGGACAGCGAGAACTCCACCATCGTCCTGAACGCGCTCAGTCAGTTTGCCGCCGATGGTGGTTGTGTGCTGATGGTCTCACACGATGACCAGGCAGTCCAGTCGGCGCAACGCGTGTTGGGGATCAGGGATGGTCGCCTCGTGACTCCTCAAGAATCAGAATCGTTAGTCAACTCCTGAGAATCAATTTCGCTCAGTCAGTATACAGGACAAGAGAATGAAACATCCTGCTCCTCAGCCCCGAATTCAGGTCTGCTCTCAATCAGGCCGCAGCGGAAAAGTGTCAGGCCTGGTGATCGCCGGAGGCTCGGTCGTCTTTCTGGTGATCATGCTGGTCCTGCTGGTCTATACGCCGCCTAAAGATACTCCTTCGTCGTCTACAACAAAGACAGACTCAGCCAGTTCACAGACAGACGAATCCGAGGGTGGTGACTCTGCTGCTGATCCGGAAGAGAATGCCCTGGTGATGTACTGTGCCGCGGGGATCAAACCGCCGGTTGCCGCGATGGCAGCGCAATTTGCTGAAGAAGAATTTGGCATGCCGGTTCACCTGCAGTACGGCGGGTCTGGAACCCTGCTCAGTAATCTGCAGGTGGCGAAAAAAGGAGACCTCTACCTGGCAGCCGATACCAGCTACATCGAGATTGCCCGGGAAAAGGGGCTGGTCGATGAAGCAGTGAGCGTGGCCCGGATGCATCCGGTGATCATGGTGCAGAAAGGGAATCCGAAGGGCATCAAGTCCATCGATGACCTGCTCAAAGAGAATGTCACCGTGGCCCTGGCGAATCCCGATGCTGCCTCGATTGGCAAATTGACCAAAAAGATTCTCACGAAACACGGTAAATGGGAACCCCTTTCCAAGTCTGCCCGGGTGTTCAAACCAACGGTATCGGAAATTGCCACCGACGTGATGCTGGGGGCCGTTGATGCTGCGATTGTCTGGGATGCGACCGTGAATCAGTATCCGGAAAAAGCAGACATGGTGGATATTCCCGAGTTTACCGAAGCGATCAAGAATGTAACCGTGGGCGTGTTGACCTCTACGGAAAAGCCCCGGGAAGCATTGATGTTTGCCCGTTATCTGCAGGCACCTGAAAAGGGGCAGAAAGCGTTTGCGGAGCTGGGTTACGAGACGGTTAAAGGCGATAAGTGGGATCCGCATCCGACCATTCTGCTGTTCAGCGGTGGTGTGAACCGGCTGGCGATTCAGGATACGCTCAAAGAGTTCGAGGAGCGTGAAGGGGTGACGATCAATACGGTCTTTAACGGCTGTGGTATCCTGGTGGGGCAGATCAACAGCGGTCAACGTCCCGATGCTTACTTCGCCTGTGATACTTCTTACATGGTGCAGGTGCAGCCCAAGTTCAGTATTCCCCTGACCGTGGCGGAAACCGATATGGTGGTGATCGTCGAGAAAGGAAACCCGAAGCAGATCAAGTCCATCTATGATCTGGCCGGCAAGGATGTGCGGGTGGGGCTGGCACACCACGAGCAGAGTGCTCTGGGTGCCTTGACAAAAAAACTGCTGACCTCCCTGAAAAAAGATGATCAAAATCTGTATGACCTCGTACAGCCCAATGTGAAAACCAATACGCCGACTGCAGATCTGCTGGTCAATCAGCTGCGTACCGGCTCGCTTGATGCTGCGATTGTCTACCGGGCGAATCTGCCTTACGTCAAAGACAAGGTGGACATCATTGAAATCAAAGAGGGAGATCCCCTGGCTGAACAGCCGATTGCGATTCTGAAAACGACCGATTATCCGAATCTGATGCAGCGTCTGGTGGATAAACTGACTTCCAATCCTTCGCGTGGCATTTTCGAATCGATCGGCTTCCGCTGGCGGATTACACCGGAGTCACTATGAGTGCGTCGAATTCTGAAGAACCTCCTCGCACATGGAAGTCGCGTTCTGATCTCCCCTTTTATGCCGTGTTTGTGGCCGTCAGTGCCGTATACATTCTGTTGATCGTGGCCATGCTGGCCGCGGAGACAACATATACGACTCCTGGTCATATCATGCGGTCGTTTCAGAAGCCGGAAATCCGCTATGCGATCTGGTTGAGCCTGGTTTCCTGTGCGATTACGACCGTGCTTTCGCTCTGGGTCTCGGTGCCTATTGGCTACCTGATGTCGCGGCATCAGTTTCCTGGGAAGACGCTGATCGACGCGATTCTGGATATTCCGATCGTGCTCCCTCCCCTGGTCATTGGGCTTTGTCTGTTGATTCTGTTTCAGATTCAGTTGCCCCAGTTTGAATGGCTCAATGAAATGGTGGCGGCGAAGTCTGGCATCGTATACGACAAGGCGGCTGCAGCGGCCGTCGCGGACCAGACACAGTCGCTGGATGAGTTGATTCGCAAGATCACAAAAGTGCTGTTTGGGCGCGCCATCGGGGTGACCTACGAAATTCCGAGTATCATTCTCGCACAGTTCATGGTGGCGTGTGCCTTTGCCGTCCGGACGATGCGGGTTACTTTCGACCAGATCGGTCCCCGCTATGAACAGGTAGCGTTGACCCTGGGATGCAACCGGGGGCAGGCTTTCTGGCGGGTTGTCTTTCCCCAGGCTTATCGGGGACTGCTGGCAGCAGCGACCCTGGCGTGGGCCCGCTCGCTGGGAGAATTTGGCCCCATTCTGATCTTCTCGGGGGCGACCCGGATGAAAACCGAGGTGCTGCCGACAACCGTGTTTCTGGAACTGACCGTGGGAAATATCGAGGGGGCCGTAGCCGCTTCACTGATTATGGTCGTTTCCGCCCTGATCGTGCTGGTGATTGCCCGCATGTTTGGTCTGACACGCTCGGCGGCGATATAAAATTCAGCGGTGCACTACACCGCGACTGGAAAAATGATCTGAGAACTGGCGGCACTGGTCGCCCGATAAGTTGAAATATGATTTCGGTAAAAAATCTTTGTGTACAAGTGGGTGACTTCAGGCTGAATGACGTCAGCTTTGAAATTCCTCAGGGGCATTACGCTGTGCTGATGGGGAAAACGGGGAGCGGGAAGACGACCATTCTGGAGACGATCTGCGGTCTGAAGAAGGTTGAGTCCGGTGAAGTCATCCTGAATGGCAAAGACATGACTCATGCCAAACCGGCTGAGCGTGAGATCGGGTATGTGCCTCAGGAAGGTGTGCTGTTCCATACGATGACGGTCAAGGATAACCTGGCATTCGCTTTGGAAATCCGTAAGTGGAAACAGCATGAGATTGACGAGCGTGTCGATGAACTCGCAAACCTGCTGGGGATCACCGGATTGTTGAACCGGACCCCACACGGCTTAAGCGGTGGAGAGACACAACGGGTGTCACTGGGACGCGCGCTGGCGGCCCGGCCTGCGATTCTGTGTCTGGATGAACCGCTGAGTGCACTGGATGAAGATACGCGTGGAGAGATCTGTGATCTGTTGAACAATGTTCAGCACGTGACTGGTGTGACGGCGTTGCATATCACTCATAATATCTCCGAATCAGATCGGCTGGGAGATGTGAAATTGACGATCAACAATGGTAAGCTGAGTATGCTGCCCGGCGGAAATCCGAAGAAAGCCGTCGCCAGCACGACCACGGAAACTTCTGAAACTCCAGCTGACACGAGAGCTCACTAACATGAAAATTGCGGTCGAATATACAGCCCAGGTCAAAAAAGCGGCTGGTGTCGGAAGAGAAGAATTCGAAGTCCCCGCAGGTACGACGCTGCAGGAACTGGTCAAGACCGTGGCTGAGTCGCGGGCCGATTCGCTGAAGCCACTGTTGTTCCCCACCGGCGAGGCCCTGCATCCTTCCATGCTGTTGTTTGTTTCCAATGAACAGGTGCTGTGGGACGAACCGCTGACACTGGAACCGCATCACAGCGTTACGATCCTTTCCCCGATCTCCGGAGGATGATATCCTCACTCTTTTCACTGACCTCACGCAATTCAGCCTGAAGGAGACATGATGTCTGGTTTCGCTCCCCTGACAGATGAAGAACGAGCCGTTTACGAGTGGCAGATCTGGGTGCCCGAGTTCGGCGAAGCCGGGCAGGAGAAGCTGAAGAATGCGTCGGTGCTGGTTTCACGTTGTGGCGGTCTGGGAAGTGTTGTGGCTTACGAACTGGCGGCTGCGGGAGTCGGCAAGCTGGTCTTGGCTCACGCCGGGAATGTAAAACCGAGCGACCTGAACCGACAACTGCTGATGACGCACGACTGGCTGGGAAAACCACGCGTTGAATCCGCAGAGCGGCGTTTGAAGGAACTGAATCCCCGGCTGGAGATCGTGGCGATTCAGGAAAATATTTCGGAAGAGAATGCAGCAGCGATTGTGGATCAGGTAGATCTGATCGTCGACTGTGCACCGCTCTTCCCCGAGCGGTATGCCATGAATCGGCAGTCCGTTCTGCAGCAGAAACCACTGATCGAGTGCGCGATGTACGATCTCGAAGCACAAATCACGACCTTTCTACCCGGTCAGACCGGGTGCCTGGCCTGTCTGTATCCCGATGATCCGCCGGCCTGGAAACGGGAGTTTCCCGTGTTTGGTGCAGTTTCAGGGACCGTGGGCTGCATGGCGGCGATGGAGGCCATCAAGGTGCTCGCCGGGTTTGGCGTGACGCTGGCCAATCAACTGCTGACGTTTGATCTGCGCGACATGACATTTCACCGCAACCGGATTCAGCGCCGATCCGATTGCCCGGTCTGTGGAGCCTGACTCCACTTCCAATACAATTGATAAATACTGCAGGGAGATCCGATGAATAAAATCATACAGCGTTATCTGTTGGTCCTGGTTCTGGCGGGAAGCGTGATGGTCGGGGAAAATTGCCGACTGTCAGCAGCCGAAGCGAAACAGCAGACCGAATGGAAAGCCGTAGCGGCGTCGGTGGTGATTACTCCCGAGAAACCGATGTGGATGGCCGGTTATGCGGCCCGCACGGAACCAGCTAAGGGGAAAGTACATGATTTGTACGCCAAGCTGCTGATTCTGGAAGACAGCCGCGGCAAGAAACTGGTGATGATCACGACCGACCTGATTGGTATCACCCCTGCCCTGCGTGATCCGATTGCGGCCCGCCTGGAAGAAGATTTTCAGATTCCCGCGGCGGCACTGTTGATGAATGCCTCACATACGCATTGCGGACCGGAACTGAGAGAAAAGAAAGCTTCCCGCCGGGGACTGGGCGGCGATCGTGGTGCCCAGGCGCGGGTTTATACGCAGGAGCTGGTGAGAAAACTGGTGGCTGCGATTGGGGAAGCCCTTCCCCAGTTGGAGCCAGCCGTACTGAAGTATTCGTATGGACGCGCCGGTTTTTCAATGAACCGCCGCCTGCCTACCGAGAACGGCGTGATCAACAGCCCGCATCCCGAGGGGCCCGTCGATCAACGGGTGCCCGTGCTGATGGTCGAACGGCCCGACAGTTCTCTGATGGCGGTACTGTTCGGTTATGCCTGTCACAATACGACGCTCAGTTTCTACCAGTTCTGTGGTGACTACGCAGGCTATGCCCAGGAATATCTGCAAGCTGATCATCCGGGGACTGTGGCGATGTTCATGATGGGCTGTGGCGGGGATCAGAACCCTTACCCGCGACGGACACTCGACCTGGCGAAGCAGCACGGACGGGCGCTGGCCAATGCGGTTGAGACGGCCATCTCTGTCAAACATCCTCGTTTGATTCATGGTCCGTTGGGCGTGGCGATGGGCGATGTGGAACTGGAGTTTGCGACTCCCCCCAGCAAAGCAGAACTGCTCAAGCAGAAAGAGAGCGGCAACAAGTATGAGGTCAGTCACGCGACGCGTCTGCTGGAACAGCTGGAGGAACGGGGCGGTATTCAGACCGAATATGCTTTTCCGCTGCAGGTGGTTCAGTTTGGAAAGGACCTGACCCTGGTGGCAGTCTGCGGTGAGACCGTTGTCGATTATTCGCATCGCTTCCAGAAAGAGCTGAAGTCGGGGCATGGTGCGGGTAAGACAGATCCGATTGTCTGGGTTGCCGGCTATTCGAACCATGTGTTCGGGTACCTGCCCAGCTTGAGGGTCCTGAAAGAGGGAGGCTATGAAGGCGCCCGGGCGATGATTTACTCTTCTTATCCCGGTCCGTTTAAAGAGTCGGTCGAAGAGCGTGTAGCTGAGAAAGTGCATCAGCTGACCGAACAGGCCCGCCGCGAGGCACTCGGGGATTAATCTCGTTGAGCGAACAACAGAAACCGGGGACAGCGCAGGAGCGGTCCCCGGATTCTGGCGTTTCAGGGGTGATCTCTGGTCAGAAAATTTTTCTGATTAGAGCTGCGAATTGCCGTTATGGGGAGTTTCTCATAAATCGAAATTGATTTTTGTCGCAGGATGGCTAGAATCCCTAAGAACCTGTCTGTCAGGTCATACCGTAAAATCTTCCAATCAGCGTGTCTTCGATTCGACGGTGAGAAAGTTCACCGATTTTTGAATGAATTCCAGCAAAATGCGCCGCCAGATCGTCTTTGAGGCGGCCCGACTGATGTATTCCCGTCAGGAAACTGAGTACTATCGTGCCAAAATGAAAGCAGCCCGCAAGGTCTGCCAGGGCTGGGTCAAACCGGCCGATCTCCCCAGTAACCGGGAAATCCGGGACGAAATTCAGCGTTTCGCCTGCACATTCGAAGGAGAGTCGCGTACCGAAAACCTGCTGGCGATGCGGCTGCAGGCCCTGCGTTATCTGCGACTCTTCAAGGCGTTTCACCCTAAAATTATCGGCAGTACCCTCACCGGTCATATCCGGCAGGGTTCGGATATTGATATCCACGTCTTTTCGCACAGTTGTGAAGCAGTGACGACACAGCTGGATGAAGAGGGAACGCCTTACCATGTCGAGCACAAGACAGTGAAGAAACACGGGGAAGAACGGGTGTTTACACACATTCATGTGCAGGACACCTATCCGGTTGAACTGACGCTGTATCCGACAGAAAAATCGAGTTACGGCTTCAAATGTTCGATTACGGGGAAACGGATCGAACGTGCCACCCTGCCCGAGTTCGAACAACTGCTGGAGCAGGATTATCCTGGTATCGATCTGGATCAAAGGCTGGCAGAAGTCGAGGAGAGCGTGGATCGGTTCCAGATTTATCGTATGCTGCTTCTGCCTCTGGCTGCGGTGAAGCAGTCAAAGAAATATCACCCCGAGGGGGATGCGTTATACCACAGTCTGCAGGTTTATGATCTGGCCTGTGACGAACTGCCTTACGACGAAGAATTTCAGCTCGCGGCACTGCTGCACGATGTGGGCAAAGCCATCGATTCGCAGAATCACGTCGAGGCAGGCTTGCAGGCGCTGGAAGGATTTATTACAGATCGAACTGCCTGGTTGATCGAACATCACATGGAGGCCCACCTGATCCGGTCGGGGACGATCGGCGCCCGGGCCCGTCGACGACTGATGGCCAACGAAAATTACGAAGACCTGCTGCTGCTGGAAGAATGCGACCACAGTGGTCGCGAGCCGGGAGTGCAGGTGCCGGACGTGGATGACGCGCTGGAATCCATCCGCGAACTATCCCGATTGTGCAGTTAAACTGCGCAATCAGAATCGCTTTACCAGAAATCAGATCACAATTGAAATAAAGAGAGAGGAACTTTCGATGACGAAACGAGTACTCAGTGTCGGGCAATGTATGCCGGATGCCAGTGCGTTAAGCCGTTTTCTGAATACCCATTTTGAAGTCCAGATCGATGAGTCGGATGTGGAACAGGATACGATCGAGAAGCTGAAAGCCACCGCTTACGACCTGGTGATGATCAATCGCAAACTGGATGCGGACTACAGCGACGGTATCGAACTGATGCAGACCATCAAAAATACGTCCGATGTCAAGCCTTGTACGCTGATGCTGGTTTCCAACTTTCCGGAGTACCAGGAACAGGCGGTCGGAGTTGGTGCCGCGTACGGGATCGGTAAAAACGAATATCGCAGCCCGGAAACCGTGGCCCGCCTGCAGCCTTACCTGGGCTGATAGCGGACGTAGCGTCCGGGGAGTGTTTCGGAGTTAACATCCAGCGGCTGGTTGTTGTGTACGATGGGCACGCCGTTGGTGAGGACGTATTCGATACCGGTGGAATACTGCTGCGGATCTGAGTAGGTCGCGTTATCCTGAACGGTTTCGGGATTGAAGACGACGATGTCCGCGTAGTTGCCCTGTTTGAGGATGCTGCGTTTTTCCATGCCGAACCGCTGGGCGGCACAACCGGAGAGTTTATAAACCGCATCTTCCAGTGAGAAGAGTTTGTGGTCCCTGACACAGGGGCCGAGGATTCGTGCGGCGGAACCGAACTGGCGGGGGTGAATGACGCCTCCGTCCATGTAGATGCCGTCGGTGCCCATCATATACAGGTCGTGCTGCAGCACCGGATCGACCAGGCGGTCATCGCCCATGTTGAAGACCAGCAGGACGGCCATCTCTTCTTCGATGAGCAGTTTGATCAGGGCTTCCTCTTTGGGAAGCCCTGTTTCTTCCACGTACTGGCTGAGCATTTTGCCCTGGTGCTGCTTGTTCTTTTCGGTCAGGACCCAGGCGATCTGAATGGCCGAGATGTCGAGCAGATAGTTCTCCAGGCCGTATTTGAACCGCTGCTGCATTTCGGGCTGCTTGAGTTTCTCGACTGCCTTGCGGGGGCCCTCTTCGAAGACTTCGTAGGGAAGCAGGAAGTGCAGCATGGTGGAACCGGGCTGATAGGGATAGACATCAAACGAAATATCGACCTCGTGGCGGGCGACTTTGTCGATGTATTCGAGTGCCTCTTCGGCCTGCCCCGGGTGCTGCCCCTTCATGTGAGAAATGTGTACCTTGACGCCGGCCCGCTTGCCGATTTCGACGAGTTCCTCGATCGCGGGCATCAGAGTTTTCTTGTAGCGGATGTGCGAGACATACAGGCCGTCATATTCAGCCATCGCCTGACAGGCTTCGACCAGTTCGTCGGTCGGCGAGAAGCACTGGGCGACGTAATCGAGACCGGTTGAGATCCCCACGGCGCCCGCTTCCATTCCCTTGCGGACTTCGCTGCAGATCAGTTTCATCTGGAAGTCATCGACCCGCTGGCGTCCGAATCCGCAGTGCATGGAACGCAGATTGGCATACGGGATGTGGGTCATCACATTCTGTACGTTTCTGCCGTCGAGCAGATTCATGTAATCTTCGAGCGATTCCCAGCCCGTGTATTCTTCGGGGTAGAGTCCGTCGAGTGACTGCAGATAGTAGATCCAGTCGGCGGCGGTGCAGCGGTCGACGGGGGCATACGAGATGCCATCGGCCATGATGACTTCCGTTGTGAATCCCTGCGATGTTTTGGAGAGAAAGTTCGGCGTATTCAGGAGCCAGCTGTCGGAGTGATTGTGGACATCCACGAAGCCGGGGGCGACGATTTTCCCTGTCGCGTCGATCTCAAAGGCCCCCTTTGCAGAGGAAAGGTCTCCCAGGGCGACGATCTGGTCCCCCTTGATGCCGACGTCGGCAGTCACGCGCGGGGCGCGGGTTCCGTCGATGACGGTGCCGCCTTTAATCAGAACATCAAATTCAGGGGTCGTGGAAGAAGAATCACTGCTGCTCATGGGGGTTGTCAGTTTCGTGTTGCGGGACGGTGTGGGTGGGTGAACGCTGTGATGTTTTATTTACTTTGACATGTTCCCTCAGGGGAGAAAAGTCTCTGTGGAAAATATTTCAAAAAAATGAGAATGGCTCAAGTGTGCACGGGTTTTCGGAGTCTGGGGGAGATGGCCATTTCGGGGTTAATTCTGTTTTCTTTCGCTGGGGCGTCCACTACAATAAATGGATCTTTACTGATTTGAGATTCTTAAAAGTTAAATCACGTTTTAACCGACTAAAGTAACATGGCGTCAGACGATTACTTTAGACATTCAAACAGGAGCACTTCATGAGTCAACGTACAACACGCCGCGAGTTTATCAAACAGAGCTCGGCACTGGGGGCCGCCTTCTGGGTCGGTGGTCAGAGCCTGCTGGCTGCTGAAAAATCTCCCATGGAAAAAATCAATTTCGCCGCGATTGGCGTGGGCGGTAAAGGCTCAAGCGATACAGCGAGTGCAGCAAGCAGCGGTAACCTGGTTGCTATCTGTGATATCGACGATAAGCGTCTGTTGAAATCAGCGGCCCGCTATCGCAAAGCGCAAAAGTTCAATGATTATCGCGAAATGCTGGAAGAGATGGGCGATAAAATTGACGCGGTGACCGTCAGTACCCCTGACCATTCGCATGCTCCTGCCTCCGTGATGGCGATGAAAAAAGGGAAGCACTGTTTCACCCAGAAGCCGCTGACCTGGTCGGTCCACGAAGCCCGCGTGATGCGTGAAACAGCCAACAAGCACAATGTGCAGACCCAGATGGGTAACCAGGGGACAGCCAAGGACGGATTCCGCGAAGCCGTCGAAGTTATCCGGTCCGGCGTGCTGGGCAATGTGCGTGAAGCCCATGTCTGGACGAACCGTCCGGTCTGGGGTAAAGGCGTTGAGCGTCCACCGGAAGGGGAACCGGCTCCCAAGCACATTCACTGGGATCTGTTCCTCGGCCCTGCTCCTTACCGGGAATTCAGCACGCTGTACCATCCGTTTGAATGGCGTGGCTGGCTGGACTTCGGTACCGGTGCCCTGGGTGACATGGCCTGTCACACGATGAACATGCACGTGATGGCCCTCGATCTGTACGATCCGACTTCCATCGTCGCCGAATCGGAAGGGATGATTGAAAACGAGACTTATCCCAAGTCGACCAAAATCACCTACCAGTTCCCCGAGCGGACCCAGGGCGATAAAACACTTTGCCCACTGAAGCTGACCTGGTACGATGGCGGTAACCTGCCTCCGGAAGAACTGCTGATGGGCGAAAAAATGAAGCCCAGCGGTGTGGTTCTGATTGGAGATGAAGGCAATCTGTATACGCCAGACGACTACGGTGCAGAATACGTGCTGCTGCCCCGCGACAAGTTCAGCGACTTCAAGAAGCCTGAGCAGAGCCTGCCTCGTTCGCCCGGCCACTTCGAAGAATTCGTTGTTGCCATCAAAGGTGGTGAGCCCGCCATGTCCAACTTCAATTATGCCAGCCGCCTGACGGAAACGACCCTGCTGGGTAACTGTGCCATCCGCGCTGGTAAGAAACTGGATTGGGATGCCAAGAAGATGGAATTCACGAATGCTCCGGAAGCCAACAAGTTCCTGAGCCGTGATTACCGTGATGGCTGGTCTCTCTAATCGCTGAGAGCCCACTTCACTGAGATATGAAAACCCCGCAGGACGATTGGTTCTGCGGGGTTTTTTCGTAATATCGGACGGAATGGAAATCAGCGGATGATATCATCCAGGGCCGAGACGGAGACAACTTCCCGGCGGGAGACGAGAACCCGCTCGCGGTTGACGGCGACGCCGTGTTTGCCCATTTCATGGACGTACAGTTCGCGGGTGGTGGTCGTATCGCGGAGATCGTGGACGTCGGCCTGTTCCAGAAACAGGTAGTGCTGGTCCTGTCCGATCAGGGTTCCTGCAATCACGTAGAGGCTGGTGAGGTCGATCACAACCGTTTTGCCCACCATTTGATCAAAAAACTGAGAGTCTTCACTCATTTCGCATCCATCAGGTTAGAGACACAGATTCCAGTCGCCTATTGTGACCGGTTTGACGGCGAAATCAACCGGTGTCGCCCCCTGCTCGTAGGGCGTGTGAGTAAATCCCGGGTTGACCCAAAACGATAAATCCCGTATGAGAGCGGTTCATAAATCCTCTCCCCTGCCTCTCCTGTGACAATCATGTCTCTGTTTTACCATAAGTCTCATTGGTGAAATGGTTTAGTGTTCTCATATGTCTGGTTGGCAGGCGTCAAAATCTGAATCCCTGTTTCAGTGTCGATGTCTTATGACTTTATTATCAGCGCCAATTCGTTCGTGTGTGCCTGCCCTTCTGTTTTGCCTGGCTGTGTTCGGCTGGATTGGTGGAACGACTGTGGAGGCACAGGTAGAGACGCCGCTGAAAAAGAACTCGATTCTGCTGATGCGGACCGGCCGGATGGTCTCGGGCGAAATCAGTGAAAGCGCGGGAGGCTACCTCGTCACGAATCCGACGGGGAGTATGCTGGTCCCCTTTGCGGATGTGGTGTTTGAGGCTCCCGACCTGCATGGAATTTATAAGAAGCAGCGGGCGTCGATGAAATTTCCCACGGCCAATTCGCATATGGATCTGGCCCGCTGGTGTGTAACGAATGATCTGATCGAAGAAGCGAAGAGCGAGTTACGGGATGCGATTCGCCTGGAACCCAAACGCTCTGAGCCGCAGTTGATGTTACGTCGTCTGATGAACGTCTCTCCCACGAAAGACCGGATGACGATTCAGCAGAAAATCGAAGAGAAACTCGTCACGCAGAAACTGGAAAATGCAGACGAAGCGACTTCACTGACGGGGATCTCCCGGGAACAGTCCGCGATTTTCGTGCGTAAGATTCAGCCGATCCTGCTCAATAAATGTGGAAATGCCAACTGTCATGGGAGTGCGACGACCTCTGAGTTCAAATTGACCCAGGTCACGCGGCGATATGGTAATCATCGGATCTATGCCGAGAAGAACCTGGCAGAGGTCATGAAGTGGCTCGATTTCGACTACCCCACCAAAAGCGCGTTGATCGTGAAACCGGAGCAGGAACATCCGCAACAGGGCATGGTCGTCTACCAGGGCTATGCGGGACGGAAGCAGAAAGAGATTGTTCAGAAGTGGGTGGGCGATGCGGTGGCAGACCGACTGGCCAATGACAATCTGCGGGCCGACCGGCTGGCCAAACGAGCGGAACGCCGGGCGGGCTTTGCCCGTGAGAATCTATTGAAGCAGGCCGCAGAGATTCGCCCGAAAAGCGGCGGTTCCAATTCCGGCCTCGAACAGGCACTCATGAAACAGGACATCCAGGATCGAGCGGCAGCGGGACAGCCGGTAATTCAGCAGACCGGCGGAACCAGCGAGGCCACGCCTTTGAAGGGAGACCTCTCGCTGATTGCCGATTTTGTTCCGAAGAAGCTGTCCGACCAGGAAATCAACAAACTGGTAAAACCGAAGCCCGCGGATCCCTTTGATCCCGCGGAATTCAACAGCGGTGTGCTTGCCAGTCCCTGATCAGAGAGTGGTTTTCAGCAGCACCAGTTCTCAATGAGGGCCGCGAATTTCTCGGTCCCCTGCTCCAGCTGTTCGAGGGCGATGAATTCATCGTGCGTATGTGCCTGACCGATGTCTCCGGGGCCGAAGACAACCAGGTTTTTCATCTCGGGAAACTGGCTGCCGTCGGTGCCGTACGAGACTGTTTTCGCCTGATCTTTACCGGCAATCTGCAGGACTTCTTTGACGATGGTCGAATTCGGATCGGTGTAAACCGGGCTGCCTCCGCATTTGAACTGGAATTCAATACCACACTTCTCAGCAGCTTCGCGGGCGCGGGCGACCAGTTCGTCCGGCTCCTGTCCCGGCATGGGGCGGAAGTAAACGGTGCAGATACTCTGCGGGGGCGTAATGTTGACGGCTGCCGTTTTGTCGTTGATGCCGATGTTCCAGCCATTGGTAGGCGGGTTGAATTCGTCATTCTGCCAGCGGGGATCGGTCATGCATTCTTCGTACAGTTTTTTCATTTCGACGAGGAACGGGATCATGGCGAGGTTCGCATTGATGCCGGTGTCGAGGCTGGAGTGTGCGGCCCGACCGTGGGAGATGGCCTGGAAACCGTAGGTTCCCTTATGCGCGTAGACGACTTCAAGCATGGTCGGTTCACCGATGATGCCGTGGGCTTCCCCTGCAGCCATTTCTCGATAGATTTGCGAGTGTTCCGCTACGTTCTTCGCACCGTGATAGCCGACTTCTTCGTCTGCGGTACAGGTGATGTAGAGCGGGTGTTTCAGATCCTGATCGAGGTAGCGTTTGGCGGCCGCCAGCATACAGGCGATGGAACCTTTCATGTCGCAGGAACCGCGGCCATAGAGTTTGTCACCCTGGATGGTGGGAGTGAACGGACCGAACTCGTCGGTGAACCAGGGATCTGCGGGAACCACGTCGGTGTGGGCGAAGTAAGCCATGCCTCCGGGGCCGGAACCGCGACGACCGATGACGTTGGCTTTGCGTACGCCTTTGGCATCCGTGTATTCGAGGCGTTCGATTTCGAAGCCCAGTTTTTTGAGTTCGGCTTCGACGTAATCGGTGACTTCGACGTTTGAGTAGCAGCTGGTGGATTCAAAGCCGACCAGTTCCTGCGTGTATTTCAGGGCATCCATGAATGGGTTCCGGGTATTCTCTCTGGGTTAAGACTTCAGGTGACGCTCGAAGTGGGACCGCGTTTTATCCCACATGACGGGGGACAGCACGTGGCCAGCTCCCTCTTCAATATAATAACTAAAGTTTGTTTCTGCATTCATGGCAGCGTAGTTGTTTGCAATTATTTTGACACCGCGGCGGACTTCATCGATGGGACTGCCCCCATCCAGCTCGCCAAAATTCATGTGCAATGGTCGCGGGGCGATGAGGGCAGCGATGTCGGGCGTATCGCCAAATTCGTAGATACCCGGGATAAAATTCGGGAAACAGTGCAGCATGTGTTCGCGGTGAATGCCTTTGTAGGTGGGCAGGCAGCAGTTGCCCACCAGGCATTTGATGCGGGGTTCCCAGGGACCGATGAGCCAGGTGTGTGTGGAACCCATCGAGTGTCCGTAGCAGCCGATTTTTTCATCGATGACTTCGGGCCGACTCTGCAGAAAATCGATGGCGCGCTGCATGTCGAGAATGTTTTTCCAGGCCATGCATTTGCCGTCGACGACGTAGCGCAGGAATTCGAAGCGTTCAAAGTTCCCTGCTTTGAGTTTGCCGGTCGGGTCCTGGCGTTCTTCGAAGCAGAGGGCATCCGGACAGAGGACCACGTAACCTTCTTTCGCGAGAGCGGCACCGGTGTGGTGCATCGGGTTTCCGGCGAGCCCTGCCGGCTCGCTTTTGCCGAGATGGTACTGACCGGCGTGCTGGTGCCAGACCGCGACGGCGGGAGCGGGATGTGCGGGCGAGACCATATCGGGAATCAACAGCATGGCGGGAATCGGATCGCCGGGCTCGGCTTCGTAGGTCAGTGACTCAATGCGATAACCGTCCAGTTGAATGGTGTCACGCTGTTTGACATTCAGTTCCGGCGGCGCGGGCCAGTCACCGCCGAGGCCTGCTAACAGTTTTTGTTTAAATTCGGCGGGGGGCATGGGGTGGGCTCCGAGAGTAAAACAGAAACGGTTTGTATGAGCGATTTATCTCTGTTTATACCCTGCGGTAAACCATTAGCAAAGAGTTTATGTTAAAAGATCAGATCCTTCACCGGGGCACATTATTCGACGCTGCTGGTATCGATGCCTCTTTGTTTCAGACAGGCGAGCAGTTCGGGAAAACGTTCCATCCAGCATTTTTTGAGATAGCTGAGTTTGTCTTTCATTTCTGATTGACGGGGAACCAGCAACTCTACTGGTACGCCTGCATCGAGTAGAAGAATCAGACACTCTAATTTTTCATCGTGAACTGCCCAGCTGAGTGGGGTGTTATCCAGTTTATCTGATTTTAAGGGAGAGGCACCATGTTCGAGCAGCCAGCGGACCCCCTGAGGTGATCCATACAAGACGGCCTGGATGAGTGGTGTTGTGCCCTCGGAGTCTATACCGGCATCCAGATCTGGTTTCTGTCTGGCGATCTGCTCCAGCAGTTCAGGATGATCCCAGATGTGACTACTGTTAAAAATATATCTCCAGTATTCCGGTTCAAGAACGGTCATCAGTACCTGAAAGCGTTCCAGGTTGGGGTCGAGAGTGGGTAACCAGCTTTCCAGCAGCTTTTCCCGGATCAGGAATTTATTCTCGAGCAGTTGTTGGATCAATTCAGGATCAGCTTCCTGCGCGATGAATGTCAAGACGGTCCAGTTTCGCCAGTAGCCATACTCATTATATTGCTTGTGGAGCTTGCCTTTTTTCTCGACCCATTTGATGAACTTTTTGTGGTCCTGGTTTCGTAACGCCTGCAGCCAGGTGGGCAGTTTTTTGACCGGCCGTTCGCTCAGAGCTTTAATCAGGCTGAAAATATCGAAGGCGATCAGCTCGGATCCATGTTGAAAGTTGAGGGCCAGACTTTCAGGAGAGAGACCTGTCAGTCCTCTTTCCGCTAACGCTTCAAGCGTGAGTGCCTCGTCTGTGATCGAAGCATGTACAATCTGATTCTGTCTGTTTTCTATCAGGCAGAGATAGAGAAAAAAATCACTTCGTCCCTGTAGTTGGTCGGGGGCCGAAAATTTCGCGATTGGTAGATAACCTGGAACGGGGAAATGAGTATGTGCTTTCAGGGCCGTTTCCAGATCCTGTTCTGGATTATCGGCATTGATTCCGAAAAAACAGTGGAAGTCGATCGGTGTAGTGACACCACCTGACTTGAGTTGCAGATGGTTGGGGACCGGGATTCCTCCATTGGTCTGCAGCAGGAAATCACGATAGAGTTGTGGTAGTTCAATCTGGTGTTCGGATTCAAATTTCTGGATGTCCGCCGGGGTGAGTTGGGGGCCGGCCTGTGTGAACTGAACGTGGGGCGGCATGGTCGTAGCTGGCGCAGCAGCGTTCGCTTCCGGGAGGTCTGCCCATTCGAACATGAGTCCGTGTTCGTGGTCCCACTCTACTCCCAGGAAGCCGTTAATCGCGACTGCGTCATCGTCGGGCCATTCCGGGATGTCCAGCGTGATGGATGGAGTGCCGATATAAGGTTTGAGTGAGTCGAAGTCGGGGATTCCTTCGCTGTCGAACTCGACGTCAAATTCGGACTTCTCCTGGTCATCCATTTCAGCCCAGTAGTCGCCGAGCGTATCGACGATCTGCTGCTGCAGGTCTACGGCAAGGGTTGAGAAGCGAGTCTGCAGGCGATCGAGGGCGTTGAGGAGTAGTCGCAGGACTTTGTTCTGTCCCGGAGGGAACTCAAATTCGATCGACAGGCTGGTCCAGTCGGTCTGCAGCGCGGCCTGTTCGGGCCAGATCAGAAGGACGCGGTCCCCTTCTTCTTCCACCGTGTAAGGACCGATTTTTTTTAACCGTTTCTGCAGGGTTTTGACTGTAGTGACCTGGGGCTGAGATTGGTCGCCTGGTTTCCGTCGAAAAGCATCAATGCGTTCCAGGCCGGTTTTCAGTTTGGGGTGGATCTCATGTTTATACTTAGCATATTTCTGGCACAGGTCGGTCAGTTTATCAGGAAAGCGAAACGTTTTGCCTGGTTCGGCGGCGGCTTTCTGTTCAAATTCTTTGATGTATTTCTGGAGCAGCTGCAGATCTCGTTGCTGCATTTTCGCGCGCTCTTCACGATAGAACTGTTCCTGCAACTCTGCCAGATGTGCTTCCGGATCAAAATCGGGATCCCGACGCGGGTCACCAAGTCGATCCAGGTCGGCCTGGAGCTCTGCCTGGTGGCTGGTGACATAGGCGTCCAGCAACGCTCTGATTTCTGCTGCGGTTTCAATTTCCGGATCGGGGGGCTGATCTGAGGGCTGGTTGACTGGTATGCCTGCCTGCTCCGCGATTTCGGGAATCTCGTTGGCGATACTCTTCTGGATGTCTTTTTTTGCCTGGTTCGGATCGAAGTTTTTCAGGTTCTCCAGCATGTCCTTTGCTGTAAGCTGGCCTTCCATAACCATGCCAGAGAACGATCTGTTTTTGACCGTCGGAATTTTTCCTGCAATCCGAACTGCGCCGATCTCGTTTAAGGCGAATACGGTTTTACCAAGCCGGTATTTGAGCTCCTGGCCCGTCTCGTAAATTGCGTATGATCTCCACCACTGCAGGTCATAGTCAGTTCCCATATCATCCAGGAAGTCATGCACAATGCGGGTGACGAGGCCCGCTTGGGAAACTTTCTGTTCGTAGGTCTGGTAGCGATCGGCTTTGGAGTGATTGTTGAGATAAAGACCGGCGTAGCGACACCAGTCCGTGTAGTCTTGCGAGTCGATCATGGTGCGGGTTCCAGAAGAGTTCGGAAGTAGTGGCAGCACTGTCAGGTGATCTTGTTTATACCGCACAGGTGTGTAATATGAAACCCTCTCTTGATATTACTGATGAGAATGATCGGTGGTGCTAATCCTCGTTTTATTCTGTCTCTCTGATTGGAAATGACGGGAAGCAGAACTGGAGATCCAACCTGCTTCCCTGCAGATTACTTCTGAATCGAAGCGACCACCTGTGCGGCCAGTTTTTTGATGTCTTCCGGGTCGGAGAGTTCGTTGAACCGTTGGACGGTGACGGCCTGTTCCATGTGGCCGGCGTTTTCCAGGCCGACGGTCAGGTCCTGCAGGACGGCGTCGTACTGGCCGGTTTCGGCGATTTTCTGAAGCGTGGGGACCAGTTGATCCTGTGTGAGGCCGTGGCTGACTTCCGGAGTGGTCGAGGCACTGCCACTGCAGCCGATGAGGGTGAGTGTCAGTAAACAGAGGGCGATTAATTTCATGGACGTAGTCTGTTTTTTTAAAGTAGGGAGAATGTGGAATGTCTCCGGTGTGTCGCCTGTCGGGACAACACACCGGAGCGAATGGGAATCGAGGTCTGGTGTTTAAGGCAGTTCGACGGGGTTGCCGTCTGCGATGAAGCCCAGATCACGGTAGGTATTGAGGTCGATATTTTCACTGAGGAAGCGGACCGCGCCGTCGCCCAGCAGGAAGTGACAGCCGCCTGTGTGGGAACTGGTAAAGTTCCAGGAGCCGGCGGTGCCGTTGATGCCGTAGTAGGCGCTGTTGGTGGCGATCGCGTTTTGGGTGTAATACGCGGCGTCAGAGTAATTGCCGATCCAGATTGTGCCGTTCTTGGCGCCTTCTGTCCCCCGCTCACCGATGATGATGGTGTTACTCAAACCGTCACGGTAGTCTCGGAAGCGGACGCTGGAATTGTCATAGAACGAGCCGGTTGGCATTGTTGATCCCGAGCTGCGATAGGTGTTGCCTGCGACGCCGGTGTAGTTGGATTTTCCGTAGCCGCCGACGTCGGTATTCAGGCCGCCCATGGGATCGGAGGGACAGATGTAGGTTGTCAGTACAACTTTGGAATAAGGAGTGGTCACCGTTGCGGAGCCGGTGGTCATTTCGGGAATGGTGGTCCAGTTGTTGTCGAGGCCGCCGACTTCGGCGATGGAGTTGTAGAGGGCACTCTGCTCGATGTAGGGCAGAATAAAGGTTCCCCAGCCGAGGAGGTTGTGGTTGGTGACATTGGCGAGCGGATCGTCATCGAGGTAGCCGGGAGGGAGCGTGGAATGCACGTCGTTGTAGTTGTGCATCGCGATGCCTATCTGTTTGAGGTTGTTCTTGCAGGAACTGCGGCGGGCGGCTTCCCGGGCCTGCTGGACAGCAGGGAGCAGCAGTGCGATGAGAATGGCGATGATGGCAATGACCACCAGCAGTTCAATGAGGGTAAATCCTTTACGGGTCGGGTGACGATACAACACGATCGGGTCTCCTGGGGTTTGAATTGAGAGGGTACGTAACAGGTAGCGGGTTGTCGTGGTGGGTAAAACGGTGGGCGTTTTACAGTGTGGGCGCAGCGTCTTGCTGGAAAAAGCTTCTCTAAGCAGGCCGCGAATTTATTTGTTCGCTGTGCTCGAAGCAGGTCTGGCCAAGTTTTTAACAGCGTTGTTTAAATATTCGATGGCCGAAGTGTGAATAGTTGGAGAAGCGATTTGGGGCGGGCTGAACATTCCACAGAAAACGCTCGCGAATTCAGGTGAAAGGCGTTATGCTGAGAGTGAACAAAAAAAAACAGTTTCATTTGATCCTGGGTCGGATGGTTCGCGTTGTCAGACTCAAGACAAGACTGTTTTCCCAGCGCCGTTTGTTCTTCAGGATGAATCCGATCCATGTCAATTCAAGTCAGCTGCCCTGTCTGTGCGAAGAATTATAAAGTCAAAGAGGAAGCCGCCGGTAAAAAGCTGCGCTGTAAGGAGTGTGGCGAAACCGTGTCGATTCCCACGCTGGAATCAATACAGGACGAAGACTACGCCGAGAATGACTTTTCCAGCCTGCTGGACGATGCGGTGGAACTGGGAGCGAAGTCCAAAACGATCCGCCGACCGGTGCGACGCAAGCCGATGGTCAAGGCCGAGAAGTACGATGGTGATGAAGACGGCCCCGTCACGCGGAAGAAAGAGAATAACTATGTCGAGGATCTGCAGGCGACGTTCCTGATGCTGCTCGATCCGTCCAACCTGTTTATCTTCATGCTGCTCTGGCTGGGGATGGGGCTCTGTTTCTCATTATTACCTTTCGCCGGCACGCTGGGCTTTATCGGGCTGATCATCATCCGGGGCTGGTACAGCCATTATCGCTTCTGTGTGATTTATGAAGCGGCTGCAGGTGAGAAACATCTGCCGGAATTAAGTCCCGAAGAAGGTTTTTTTATCCCGATGGTCAAGTGGATTTTCACCTGGTTCCTGGTGCATTTTCCGGCTTATGCCTATGTGGGCGTGATCTTCTTCCTCAATCCGGAGATTATTGCGGATGCGGGGCTGTATCTGTTCGGAATGGAGACCATCGGTGATAACCTGCCTGCATTTCACCTGAGCATGTTCATGTTTCTGTATTGCATGGGCGTGTTCTTCTGGCCGATTCTGGCGCTGTGTGTGGCCGTCGGTGGTGTGGAATCGGTCTTACGTCTTGACCTGATGGTCCTGACGATTTTCAAATCGATGCCCGCTTACTTCTTTACCGCAACCGGGATGTTCTTCGTGGCGGGGCTGCAGCTCGGCTTGACTTTCGCGAACATCGAATGGGGGATCATGGGCCTGTTTCTGATGCGAGGTGTGATGATCTACGTCGAACTGGTGGCGTTACGAATGATTGGTCTGTATTACCACCACTTCAAGAATCAGTTCGCCTGGTCGTGGGGTTAAACAGACGGGCTCTTTCGATCCGGTTACTTTTCGTGAATCGTATTGATCACCTGGGCGAAGATCGGCTTTAACTGATCGAACTGGCCGTCGGGACAGAGGCAGATCATATTGAACTGTACCCGTCCGGTGAGCAGGGTCACCCGGTAGCCGCGCTGTGTGCCTCCCAGCAGTGATTTAGTGGTGAAGACGGACTGACAGGCATCGCCCATTTTCGTCTCCAGCAGCTTGTAGTCGCCGATTTCTTCGTAATTGGGGTAGTCGTCCGCCAGTTTGATTTTCATCAGGCGGTGAATGTCGACGACCGGGGGTTCGATCTCGTCGGAATCGGCGCCCTGTGTCATCGCCAGGCCGGCACCACCGAGGGCGCCGCCGGTCATGTTGCCTCGTACCGAAATTGTGGCGCTTTCATCGGGGGAACTGAACTTGGCCCAGCTCTGGACGCCCCCCTGCCCGCCTCCGCTTTTGATATTCCAGTTATCGGGGTATTCGCAGCCGAAGTCACCGACTTCCGGATGGAAGGTCGCATACTTGACGGGACCTGCCTGCTGATTCTGTGCCGCGTTCTGAGCACTCAGCGAACTTCCTGCGGTCACCATGAAATAGATCACACCGCCGGTCAGGGCGAGCCCCAGGATACTGCCGCCGACTAACAGCAGAACGGGAGGCTGTGACTTTTCCTGTTCCGATTTTTTACCCTTGGATTTGGCTTTCGTTGTGCCGGCACTGCTGCTGGAGCTCCCCTTCTTTTTGCGTGCGCGACGGGCGCGGGCTACGGCGGCACTGTCAAATTCTTCGTCGAAATCATCGAACTCATCTGCGGATGCGGCTCTGGCTTTTTTCTTCTGGCCATCGGCTTTGAGCACAAAGGGGGTTTCGCAACTGCGGCAGTTGACTTTCTTCCCCAGCATTTTGGTGCTTTTCAGTTTAGCTTTAGCCTGACAGTGCGGACAGGTGACGACGATTTCTGGCATTTATGATGTCTCCCGGAAAGAGATGTGAGGGCGAAAGTCCCGGGCAGGAGCGGCTGCATCACTGCATTTACTGGTTAGCGTATTCGAATACTTTAAGTTTCTCTACTACGATGTTTGTGAATCGTTGTGATAAACAGAAATACGATGATCTGCAAGCCGATCTTGCAATACTCACGGAGAATTCATTTAACGTGGTTTTGTTTTTTTCAGAACCCGACAGACAAAAACCGGAGCGACTCCGTTCTAAAACAGTAACGAAGCCCGTTGATCTGATTGCGTTACTGGCGCGACAGCAGTCGATCAATGGGCTTTGTGTGTTTTTTTGATTCCAGGAGAGGCTGCTTTCCCTGTCTGCGGGTTGCTGGTTTCCATCGCTGGCGAGATATGGCATAATCGAGAGAATGGATTACGTTTAATTTCCGCCTGTCTCTGCTTTCGGGAGAATGCGATGGTTGCCTGTGGTTTGAAATTTCTGTCTGTCGTGTTGTGTGTCTGCTGCCTGAGTGGCGGCACGCTCCGTGCTGCGGACGCCGGTTATGCTTATGGTTTCGCGAAGACCGAAATCACCCCCGAGGTCCCGTTACGGCTCTCCGGGTACGGCAACCGGGATACGGTTTACGAGAACGTGGATGCGCCCCTGTATGTGCGGGCCATCGCGATTCGATCGCCTGAGAAAAAGGTCTGCGCGCTGGTCTCGCTCGATTCCATCGGCTTCGCCGGCACGTTTACCGACCGGATTGCGAAGACGGTCAAAGAGAAGTATGGACTGGACCGCGATCAGCTGGTGATCTGCAGCACGCATTCCCATACCGCCCCGCATCCGGTGGAGGGTTTGTCGAATATCTTCTCTACACAGCTGACCGAGGCGGAGCGGAATGCATCTCAGAAGTACTGGACCCAGGTCGAAGCGCGGATTGTAAAAACCGTCGGCACTGCGATTGAAGATCTCAAGCCAGGGACGATGGCGCTGGTCACCGGTGAAGTCGGCTTTGCCCAGAACCGGCGAGTGCTGAAGAACGGCAAATGGACCGGGTTCGGTGTCAATCCGGAAGGCCCCGTCGATCACAGCCTGCCGGTATTGAAGGTGACTGATGGTAACGGCCGACTGCGGGGGCTGGTGTTTAACTATGCCTGTCACTGCACCACGTTCGGCAGCGATTACAATTGTCTTAATGGCGACTGGGCCGGCTATGCCGCCCGTTATATTGAGGAGCAACAGGGGGAGATTGTCGCTGTCTGCACGATCGGTTGTGGAGCCGATCAGAACCCGATCCGGGGTAAGAAGGATGTAGCGAAGGATCTGGCTATCGGTCATGGCCGTGCGATCGCAGTGGAAGTCGCCCGACTGCTGAAACAAGAGACGCAGCCCATTACGGCCCCGCTGGGAACCGCGTACGGCAAGGCGGATCTGCCTTTCGAGCCTCCCTCGAAACAGGAACTGGAAACGGCCCTCGATCATCAGCGGCCGCAGGTCAGACGGCACGCGGCTAACATGCTCAAGCACTTCGAGAAAGAGGGGAAACTGCCGACGAGCTACCCTGCTCCCGTGCAGGTCTGGAAGTTCGGACGGCAGTTCACGATGGTCTTCCTGGGCGGCGAAGTGGTGGTGGACTACGCGTTGCGTCTCAAGCGGGAACTCAAAAGTGATGCCGTCTGGGCGACCGCTTACGCCAACGACGTGTTTGGCTACGTCGCATCGGAGCGGATGCGGGATGAAGGTGGCTACGAGGTTGATTTCTCGATGATCTATTACAATCAGCCGGGCCGCTGGGCGAAAGGAACCGAAGATATTCTGATCAAACGTATTCACGAACTGGTGCAGCAGGCAGAGTGAATCGCGGCGAAAACGGGGATCACGCTGGCGACCGGCGGCTGAAAATGGATGATCCGCAGCCGGAAACCCGAATTTTTTTAAATTCGGGGGCTGCATTGTGTGTTGTAAGTATTGAGCCGAAAAGCACTTTCCCGTTAGAATCCAGCACCGCTTCCGCGACCCCGGTGCGAACTCATTCGCCCAAAGTGGGGTCCATAGAGAAACACAGGCGCCCGTAGCTCAGCTGGATAGAGCAACGGACTTCTAATCCGTAGGTCGGTGGTTCGAATCCACCCGGGCGTGCTTTTTAAGTCTTGTTCTTTCAATAACTTCTGACTTATTTTCTTTCTCTCGTTTCTGGGGATTTCCTTAGTGTCACCGGAAACGTCACCAGTGCCCGCCACGGTGTTCCAGACCGCTTCTGCTGCCTTTTCAGCATCCCGACCGACATAAAACTTCAGCGTGGTTTCCATGCTTTCATGCCGCATCAGTTCCATTAAGTGCAACGGCATCACCTTATTTGACCAGCGGGCACCGAAAGCCCGCCTCAGATCGTGAGCCGATGCATACCGGGGTTTAGGCTTTCCGGTTTGGCGGTCGCGGTTGCCCTTCTCGCTGACGATGATCTTTGCTTTCTCCCCTATATCAACAATCTTCTTAGAGACTGCCAGCGGGGTGAGTCGCTTGTGTAGTGAGCGTTCATGGAGTGGATTGAACACGAAACCGGTTCTTTCCTCTTCTGGAACGGTCAGCAGGAATTGAGCAAACTCAGGGACAATCGGCATCAACCGGTCTTTGTTCCCCTTCTCTGCCTCGGCACGGATACGCAGCATCGGGAAACGGTGCGTGTGCAGGTCAATCATCAGTCCTTCGTCACTCTCCCAGTGCAATTTCAACGATTCGGTCAGACGCAAACCGGAGAACCATAAGCCCCGCAGATAGAATCGCCAGGACTCGACAACGGTTGCTTTCTTTTCCTCTCCCCCATTGAAGCTGGTATTCACTTTGATGACTTCGGGGACGGCATTAAGCATGCGTTGGAATTCGTCTTCTGTGATTGGGCGTCCCTTCATGACCTTCACTGCGCGTGCTCGTTTGAACTTCGGGAAGATTGGAGTCTGTGGAATCAAACCAATCGTGGTTGCCCAGTTCAGGGCAGACCGCAGGTGAGCCAGATAGGTCTTGATACTGATATCAGCCAGCTTGTCCGCGCGCAGGTCCTTCACAACTTTACTGATCCCGTTAGCATCGACCTGGGTCAGCAGATTCGGATTGAGAATACGCTCAATGTGGTTAAAGGCTGTGGAAATCTTTTCTCCAGTTCGTTCAGCCAGGCCGGGAACAACCTCGGTTTCGTACCGCTCCCGGAATGTGGACCATTTCGTTTTGGACTGATCGAAGTAGGTCCCCTGGTTCAGTTCCTTCTCCAGACGTGCCGCGAATCGTTCCGCCTCGCGCTTGATGTTCGTTTTTGTGCTTTTCTGCTTTGTGCGTCCGCTGGCGGGGTCGGTCCATTTTGCCTGATAGAACTTGCCGCCGGTCCGTCTGTAGATGCTCACTCTGATTGCTGCCATATATCGTTTCACCTTAATTGTTAGCCGCGTTTATTGTGTTGTAGGACGTATCCATCGTCTGGGAATCAATCGCGTTACACTCCATTCAGCGCGATTGTCAAAGGTGTTATGATTTCTCTTTCTTTTTACTTCCAATCGTTTAAACTGTGATCGTTAGAGCTCTATTTCGTGAGGAACTTTCGTATGTCTGAAAAAAAGAGATGGAAAGTTATTCATTTTCTTGGCTATGTCATACCCATTTTGTTAGTAATTTATGTTTTTAGCGTTGGCCCGGCTTTTGCATTGATAACTGAATCAGATGGAGCTCTTACACATCCCGAGTACCTAAGCCAACTCAAATCATTTTATGCCCCCCTGATTTGGGTCGTAAAAAGTAACAATTCACTGGAGTATTTAGCCGGTCAATATGTTGCTTTTTGTGTTCGGAACTTTTAAACACTCTCCCGCCTGACCATTGCCAGACGGGAGAAACAAGGCATTTACTACCGTTGAACGATTACGGCTTCTGGCTCGCTGTGTTTACGCGATTGATTCCAGGCAGAAATCAGGTTCAACGCTTCGCTTCTGCTCAACCGAAACCGCAAGAGCGTGCCATCGGTTAGAACGACTTTGTATTCGTTCCCGTCGTTATCGGCTTCACTGAACCCATTCAAAGCAATACGCTGACTCATATCGATAGCCGATTCCATCAGAAATAAATCGGCTTTTCGCCTGGCTTCCTCACTGTTGCTTGCGTTCTGAACGTGCAATATCACATCTTCGCAGATGGTAGGGTTTGTACCGAAATGATGCCCCATTTGAATCTCAATGAGTTCTGTTTCGTCCTCTTCAGAATCAACCAACTGGGCTTCCATCTCTTCTGGATTCCGTGCTGTTTGATTAAGAGGGGCACTGTGTCCAGCTTTAGCCGTTTGCGGTCCAGCTGGATCCAGTTCAGTTTCACTGCTCTGGGAATCATCCCGAGACGCCCACGGCTGAACGTCTCCCGGGCAGATGGAACGGGCGATATAAGCCCGCTTGCGGATCTCTCCCGGTCCGACCTGATCCAGACGGCTGTTCAAATCGCCGACAATCTGCTGGCACTGCTGCCGGGGGCCGTCGATACGAATGAACGCCGGGGGCAAGTCGAATTCGTTCTCAGGCTTCCAGCGGGTCGGCAGAGCCACGCTAAGATTCGCGTACCTGCTACTTACGCGAACGCGAATGTACCAGTGAGAGACCAGGCCATCCTTACTGCGTTCGATGTACTCGCGGTTAAGAACGGCGGCAATCTCTGCAGCTGTCTTGGCTTTCTTGTAAGTCGTCGTGTGTGGTGGAACTGACCGCCATGATTCAGGCTCCCAGTCATCGGGCACGTTGACCAGGTAAACCGGCCAGTCGTGACGTGGGGAATCGACGCGTAGCATTTCATCGGGATTCGGGTTGCCGATGGGAGGGGGCTGCACTGGTTCCAGGGCTGCCCAGTTGGCTGCCTTCTGTGCCAGCTGATCAACTGCGGTTTGTTGACCTTTGGGGGAGTCGAAGCCGCTTCCAGAGACATTTTCGGAAGCACAGACGCACGCGGGGTTCGTGAATGTGGTATTCATCCTAACCACCTTTCTTTTACGCACAGGGCGTAAAAAAAGAGTGCATGCTCTCAAGCACAGTTCCGAGGCGGAGTTGAAGCCGCCTTGGGGACCTCACGGTTACCCCACTCTGCCCAAGAGCATGCGCTCTTGTTTCAACTGTTTTTTTCGGTATGAATTCAACTTGCCTTTCGGCTTTCGGGGCTTCGATTCTTATATTGAGACTTAGAATTGTCAATAGGTTCTGTGCATTCTCTAAAAGATTTGAAAAAACAGCTTTATCACGCTACTCTTGCAACACCAACGTATACATTCACATCATCTGAACTTTGTTGAGCTTCAGTAATGACAGAAAAAGAATCTAAAGAGTTGCCTCCAAAATTATTCATTTCTTATAGCTGGACCACCCCAGAACATGAAGACTGGGTACTCAGACTCGCAACGGAACTTTGTGAATCTGGTGTTGATGTACTTCTTGACAAATGGGATCTCCGTGAGGGACAGGATGCATTTGATTTTATGGAGAAAATGGTCAAGGACCCTGAAATCAGTAAAGTTATTATGGTCACAGATAAAGCATATGCTGAAAAAGCTGATGACAGAACAGGGGGCGTAGGCACTGAAACTCAAATTATATCCAAAGAGGTTTACGACAAAGTTTCTCAAAAGAAATTTGTGGCCATCATTCCAAGCAAGGATGAAACAGGAAAGCCTTATTTACCTGTTTATTACAAGTCAAGAATTTATATCGATCTGAGTGAAGAAGATATATATGCAAAAAATTTCGAAACATTACTTCGCTGGATATTTGATAAACCGCTTCATACAAAGCCTGAGATTGGTAAAGCACCTTCATTCCTAGATAAAGAACCTGGGATTTCACTAGGAGCAACCGCGTTATTTCGCAGGACAAACGATGCTCTAAAAAACGATAAGTCTTATAAGTATGGGGCACTGAATGAGTACTTGGATACTTTTTCTACAAACTTGGAAAGGTTTAGAATCGAACAACATGAGGGTGAATACGACGAAGCTCTTATTGAGAATATCAAAAGTTTTTTACCACATAGAAATGAATATATTCAACTGCTTTCGATCATCGCACAATACTCACCAAATCCAGAAGCAATACAACTAGTTCACAAGTTCTTTGAGGGCTTAATAAGATACTACTATCCTCCCAAAGACGGCCCTGGAGGAGGCTTGGTTTGCAGATTCGATAATTTCAAATTCATCGTACATGAGTTGTTTTTATATACGATTGCAATTTTGGTTGAACACGAACTTTTCAATTTGGCAAATCTACTTTTAGAAGAGTTTTATTTTGTAAGAGATCCACGACGGAGCAATGCCGATTCTCTGTCGCACTATTCTGTGATTCGAAAGAATCTTGAATCTCTCGAATACCGAAAGCATCGTTTAAAATTAAATAGAATTTCAGTCCATGCAGATTTGTTAAAAGAAAGGTGCGTTGGGACTGGGGTAGATTTTAATTCAATAATGCAAGCAGACTTTCTGTTGTACATTAAAACATTTGCCAGATATTCCTGGTGGCCAGAAACACTCGTTTATGCTTCAGATCATTATGGACCCTTTGAAATCTTCGCAAGAGCAACCTCAAGACGATATTTTGATAAGATGAAGTGCCTGCTTGGAGTGGAATCGGCAGCCGAACTGTCAGAGCAAATTACTAAATTTTTAAACGAGGGGGGGCGTTTCCCCAATATTAGACATACCTTTCCAGACCCTGAAGCTCTTTTGGGAATTGAAAGATTGGCTAGTTTGCCTTAGTACTGACGCACAAGCAGTCTTTGTGTAAGTACGCTATTCGATTTCAAGAGTATCATGCATTTGATCTCTAATTTACTAGTGTCACTGGCGATAAGCCCTCTTGGTTTTATGACGGGAATCTATTTATGAGCCGTGAAATAATTAATGTCATTGGCTATTGCAGTCATTGTGGGAATACAACTCCGCAAACTGTTGAGGGGACACTCTATTACCAAGGAGGAGATAAAGATGATGGACTGTATTTTTTAGCAAGATGCGGGACTTGCCAGAAAGGGTTACTCAGAAGGACTGAATGTAATCGGATGATAGCGGGTTTACGTGGCAATGAAGACTCTGAGCTAATTTGGCCTGCTTCTGGTGATCTTCATAACTGTGTTCCTGATAAAGTTCGAAAATGTTACGAAGAAGCCATTAAGATTAAAAATCTTGCTCCAAATGCTTTCGCGAACCAAATCAGAAGATCTTTAGAAGCTGTTTGTAAGGAGCAAAGTGTGCCTGGAAATAGTTTAAAGCAATGCTTAGATAATCTAGCAAGCAGCGGAGTTATCCCTCCAGTTCAAGCTGAAATGAGCGACCTTTTACGCCTTCTCGGAAACATCGGTTCTCATGCAGCTGATGAGGAAGTTGATCCCAAATACGTGACTGTATTAGACGAATTTTTCCGAGCAATCATAGAATATGTGTATGTTGCTCCACATCGAATCACAGAATTTAAAGAATCACTTGATCGAGCAAAAAGAGCGACATAAATGTCTCTGAAATTTGTACTTAACAGTTAAAGTCCCATTCCCCTACTGATATACATTCAGCGCTGTTTCTGGATCGTGGATACCCAGGTGGGTGTTTACCGCCTGTGGATGATCAAACCCGGTTAACCCCTCACTGGGTTACCCCAGAGAGAGTCAACATTCCTACTTCAATCAGTGGGGGAAATCTTTAACGGTTCGTTCCTGCCATAGCCTTTCAGCGCGCAATAAATCCATACCCCGACTCTTATTTAAAGACGTTGCACCGATTGCACTTTGCAATCCCTTCCTGGTCTCCCAGATTCCTCACGTCTCAATCAGTACGCTGCACCCGCCACGGCATAGTCACACCGTTATTCATGTTTTTCACACATACAGCTTTGGGTGTCTGATTTGGTCGTTTGATATTTATCCATCGCCTCAGCGACCGTTGGCAATCAAACCGCGATTTTACTCGCACCTGTGCCCGTTGCCCTCTATGTGGGCTATGTAATCTCAACCTCAACGCTTACGGGTCGATTTCCCATTGAAAACGTGAGAACTGGAACGTCTCACGCTCCGCAGTTTCGACCGCAAGGGCTTCCTGTCGTTCCCCGGCCAGTTCCCGTTCCCTGGCCCGGTCTGTAGCGATGTTTTGCAACACCTGTCTCTCATGAAGCTTGATGTCGGCTGACCGGTCACGGTAGCGGTTACACTCAATCAGGGCCTCACGTATCGCCAGTTCGTCATTAAGGTCCAGTCTGACGAGAACGCGAGCCTCTTTTATGCCAGCGTCCAGGGCTGCCTGATAGCGTTTGTGGCCATCGATAATAATCAGGTCCTGAGTTACCTGAATCGGCGTAATAATGCCGTGTCGCTTCACAGACGCGATGAATCCCCGGTCCAAGTCGTATCCATACAGCTCGATGCTCAGAGGGTGGCGTGACAGATCAGACAGCCGAACGCGATTCAGAACGTAATTCATAAAACCCCTGTTGTTTTGTTCGATGATGGTGAAAACGAGGACGCCGATTGAGAAACCTCCCAGAACTCAATCGACGCCGCCCGTTTCGCTGAATCCAATTGCTCTGAAAACCGGCTATTTGCAGCCGGGTTAAAAGACAAATATTTTCAATTCGCAGTGCTCTTAAAAAGAAGGAAAGACACACTCAAAACCCGACAGTTCCCTATGGCATCGATCATTTTTTGGAAAGCCAAAAAAGAACCTAGCCCCCCCCCTGGGACTATCACACAGCCTGCCGTACGCTGCCTGTCGTGCCCTGTGTGGCGTTCTGTCCTTCGATGAAGAGTTGGGATAGGTCCTTGTTCAACGCCCCCGTCTGGTAGCACTTGTCGCACTTCTGGCCATTGCAGTGTCCGCAGACCACAACCGGTTTGCGGTGGTTGATGGTGTTTATCAGATTGGTGTAACAGGTCATGATGTCGTTCATCGCATTGGGACCACACCAGGCACCGCCCGGACCATTCGGCAATTCTTGTATTGCTTTCTTCAGAGCGGTGGCTTGCTTCTGGACTTCGTTGAACGGGGTTTGCATCTCTTTAACGTGGTACTCAGTCACAACGCCGTGCGGCACAACCGGTTCGTCTGTCGGCTCCATACCGCCCCACTCGTAAGGGGTGAATGACGTCCCGCCGGACGGCTCCCCTCTCCCCATCGCACGTTCATACTCGGCTTTCTGCTGGTCAGCTGGTAGGGCTGCAATCTCAACCGCTCGGTCTTTGCTGATCTTCTTTGCGTTTAGCAGTTCATCTCTGACACTGGGGCCGAGGTTCGCTGCCAGTTTATCAACAGCTTCAGCATATTTGGCATCGCGTCTGATTTGAGCCGGACTCATACCGACCCGATCAGCAATCCTACCAGCCGTTTTCCCCGGGTGCTCAATTTGATCACCCGGGAGACTTGGAGGAGAATCCCCCCGTTTAAGGAAATCCTTGTCGTTCTTCTTCTGGGAGTTATACAGCTTCCCTACCAGGTACGCCCGCTGAGACGGGGCTACGTTTCGCCGTCCGATCTGGTTGTTGATGATCCAGTCATGCACAGCGTCCCGGTCTGAGAACTCCTGCTGTCTGATGCGAGGCGCGGCAATCCGTTGCCGTTGTTCGTCCGTGAGATTACGCCACACATGAAAACGGTTGTGACCGTCAACCAGAATACCCTGGGACTTCCAGACGATCAGGGGCTCACGAAATTCGCCGTCAGAGAGAATGTTATCACGCAGCTGGGTCGATTCTTCAAAGGACAATGCGGGACACAGGTCTCTGAATTCGGCATCGATCTGGATTGAATCCAGTCTGGGGATACTGGAAGAGGCTTCGACGTTCGCACGGGGGTTGACAGACAAGATATACATCCTTGATAAGAGAAGGTTTCAGAAGGTCGCTCAGGGGCTACATTAGCCAGCCCCGCCACCGACCACACCAGAGGAATAGGCCTATCGTCTCTGGCATGGTCGGCATGGCAATTAAAAAAGCACTCGACGCCGACGACTGGGGACAAGAGACTGAAAACCCCAGCCGTCGGTACACCACGATTTATTTACCGAGATTCCACTGCATGGACCGACTCCCGGGGAAAAACGCAAAATCCCGGAAGCCGGTCGCACCACAGTCTATTTCATTGGCTTCCACTGCAAGCCCCGGCTGATCAACTAAGTGGCAACAATCACAGCCGGGGCTTATACAGGGAATGAGATTCCTATGTGGCCAGACACCGATTCCGCAGGTTCGTCATTCCAGCAACCAATGCGGCTCGGTCTCCACCTGAAATATCATGGGGATATTTGAATGCGTCTACCGAGTGAAGCAGCTTCTGTACTTCGGGATGCATTCGGTAGAAGTTTTCGACCGCGTGAACATGCGATTGATGCAGGGCATCTTTTTCATAACCGAGCGTTGTGAGTTCTTCGCGGATTTTTGCTTTCCGGGTTTCCAGCTGCTGAACGATATCCTCGTAACGCAAACGTCGATCAGCATTGTGCAGCTTGGAAAACTCAGCCACTTTATCACACAGGCTGATTGCTTCCTTATACAAATCGAATCGATACGCCGTGCTAACCTGTCCTGTAAACAGGTCCTTTGAGGTCAGGCTTTCGATGTCTTCAGACTCAGCTTTACTGCGTAGCTGTTCATGGGCAACGACGTTGCTGTTATGCTCGGCAATCTTTTTTTGCAGTGGCCTCAACGCCTTCTTGGTGTCGTCAGAATACCAGTCACGTTCGGTAGGGGGGCTGATTTTAAGACTGTGATTCACTAAGTTGGTCTCCAGGTATGGATATTGAAATTTAAAATGCCGCTTGCCTGCAGATATCAACGAAAGCGGTGCAGGTCCGCGAAAGTGAGTTTCCCTTCTGCCTTCAGCTTGGCAATCCGCTGCTGATACTGTTCGCGGGTCTCTTTAGGACCGGTCTTCAGCTTGAACAGGTCACTGAATTTTTTCGGCTTTGCCTTCTCGCTAATCCCATATTCGGCAAGGACCTCCTGTCTGATTTTCGCCTTCTCCGCTTCACTCAATTGATGACTCATACATTCCCCGTATAAAAAACGTCCGTGTAATAAAGGCCACAGGCCCTCTGTTAGAGGGCTGTGACTGTCTCCTGGTTGGTGGCCTGCTGCTTGATCTGCTTATCGATGAACTCCAGGAAGTCGGAACCCCGCACATATTTGCGGCTTCCAATCTGGATTGTCTGCAGACCTTTTTTCACAGCCTGACGCATGGCATGCGTCCCCAGCCCAGACAGGGTTTTGAATTTCTCCAGTGAATACACCGCCCCGGACTGGATCATTGTTGGTTGCTCTGAGTGAGACATGTGACTCCTTTCAAGAAAACAGATTAATCGCCATCAGATCGTTAACTCTTTCTGATGGATTCAACACTATCACAGGTTTAAAGAAATGTAAGACCGTTAATCCGCAATGCGGATTTCCCGATCTGGCTCAGATCACATTCTCATAAGTTTGGTCGATGCGAATTAAGCCACAATTGCGACAACGAGTGCGTTTTCGACTCACAAAGTTATATGGATACCCATCAGGGGCTATACCTTCAGACTCTCTCGTACTCACCCTGGAATACCTGTCACGTTCCGTTGATAGGCATGCAGGGCAACGGGATGGGGTGATTACAGCAACTGGTCTTTTCTTGGTCTTCGCCCCAATCGGTCTCCCCGGTCGTCGTGGTAAGGAAGTGGTCGTCATTAAATTGCCTCCGTATGCAAAACAACGAATCGTAACCATGAGGAACGTTTCCCCGGTTAATCAGATAATGTGCAGCTCAACTGAATCAATTCAGGAGCGAGATCAGTCCAGAGGAAGGACTTCGCATACAAAAACACAACAGTGTTTTTGGGTTTTGTCGCAACCACATAAAGAGGGTTGCACTCGGCTTCCACCTGGTAGGCATGGAAAGAAGAACCAGTAGTCGACAATCAGATAATTACGACTTTGATGAGAGCAGATAGTCAATAAAATCTTGACCATAAATGAAACAGCGTCGGCCCACCTTGCGAACCTTCAGGCCGTCGCGGCGGGCAGAGTCGAGGGCAAATCGTTTGAGCCCTGTGACATCCATGAAACGTTCAATCGAATAGACTTTGTCGCGGTCGATTTCGCCACGGCTTTCCATTCAGCAGACTCCCTCCGGTCAATGGATTAAGTGTGTATTCTCAATGGGAATGAACGCTAGTTTAATGCCGATATGCCAGTAGTCAATACTAAATATACAATATGTTGTGTTTTGGGGCCGACAGGGTACTGTTCATTAATGTATGTGCATTAATTTCAGGTACTTAGAGGAGTGATGAATTATTCTGAATTTTTAATTTTATCAAAGAGATCAAGCATCATCTTTTTTTTCAGTTGGTGGCCTGTGTGTTTCGACGGCAGGCGGAGTGTTGATTGATACATTTATTTTCAACGGAGGTACTTCCACCACTACATCAGTTTTGGGGGGATCACCAGAGTCAAATTCAACGCAACCGCCGTTTTCGAGCTCAATCCTTTTAATTATATCGAGCACCTTCTGTTCTGCTTCATCAGGCGAATGCTTCTTCAACAATTCAGCAACTAGGGAATCAAAATTCTTATTGGCAATCACTTCAGTTTCTACTTCGATTTTTTTTGCTTCTGATCTCAGCTTCTTTGCTTCTGCCATCTTTAGTTCATAATCCGCTCTGGCTTGAAGCATCGTAGCATCATTGGCGTATTCTTCCTTTGTTGCACGGGCCTCCGCAAAACGTTCCGCAAGTTCAATTGATTTAAATCCAAATAAGTTCCTGACCCCATTAAAAAAATTCCGCCACGCCGAAGGGGAATCCTTTTTTTCGATAGGGGCAAAATCAGTGCGCTGAACGGTTAACTGTTCCTGTTCGCTTTCAATCGCACCATCTTCAAAAGGAGACATGCTCATTGAACTGACTCCCCTACCATTGAACGTCGATCTTCCTTGACGATTTGCAGGCCTGAGCCACCATTTGCTCGATACAGGGCATCAAGAGCGACATACAATTCTGTGATCAACTCAGGAGAAGATGTCCCAGGATCGATATAAACAGAAAGAATACGTTCTTCATTGTTGATAGAGTCACTTTCAGCTATCTCACGTTTCCATTCCGTAATGGTTTTATCGTATTTTGTTTTCGCTTCGATGTACCAATCAGGTGGTGAACCATGCCAGAGGTCACCCAGTGGGCCGGTTTCTGAAGCATCCGTGACTTTTATTTTACTGGCTTTGAGTTTTTCGTAGTCCGATTTTGTAGCACGCACTAAGTTGACCGCCGTATTTATACCAGTTGTTATAGTTGCAGACTTGGCAGCGTATATTGCAGCATCAAGAGTAAGGTCAACTGAATTTTTGAAAGCGATATTTGATTGAGAATGAGCGGCAGCTTTACAGGCATTGGCAGCATTCGCTGAGGCACTAGCAGCATTCACAGAGGCAGAAACTATCCGATTTATAGCATTGTCAATGACCCTCAAATCAACTTTATCACTGTTAACCAATGATTCAAGCTGAGAGTCGAGTTGTAATACTGCCCTTTTCAACTCCGCTGTATTATATTCTTCACTTTCTGGAAAAATAATGAGAGGTTGTACCCTCAAAGCACAACGAATTGCATACACATTTCTGTTCGACTTTTGTAGTTTTTTTACCTTTTCCTTACTAGGAAGTCTATCAACTTCATTCATCACAATTACCTGTCCAAGTAGAAATGCCAATGTACGTTTTTGCAGTTCATGTTACCATGCCTACACAGATAATCAATAAAATTTCTAGAATCGTCGGCTCTGGGAGAACAATGGAAACTCTCCATATGACAGGTAACCCCACCCCATTAATGTAACGCTTGGGGCAGTGTGTGCCTGCTGGCGGTCTGGCATTCAATCCGTCTTGGGGATTAGTAATCTAGCGATTGTTTTTGTGGTGGTAGGCTGGATGGTTGTCGAGGTTAATAGTCGCAGAGAGATTAACGTCTGCAAAATCGAGACAAATTATCTGAGGGCAATTAATCTTCATAGAATTAAGGATTGGCTTCTGCGTGTTCTTTTACACCATTGAAAAGAGTTCTCATATCTTGCAGAAGTTTGTCAGGTAGCATGTGGAAAGTTTTGTTATTGGAATATATTGGGATCAGATTTTTTAATTTCTCCAAAATTGAATTTCTTAACTTGTCCAGATGAGTGTCGTCTTGAAGGTTCATGTTTTGGTAGAAAGATATTGCTTTATGCTTGTCTATTACCACACGATCAGTACCCGGAAGAATATGAACATTTCCAGGCAAATAATTTCCATAAGATTGTAATTGTTTACTCCACTCGCTTGGTGGTTTGTTTTCTTCCAAGTCGTCAAAGAATGTTTGTACTTCTACACAAAAGGACTTTATGTCCAATACTGATTTTGACACTTGTCCAAATAAGATTACTAATAAGCCTACAAAAATGATGATGCAAAACAAGCGATGATTCTTGAACCAATTTACCGTCTCGTCATACTTGGTTGTTTTGCTTTCATTCATTGTGATTGCTAATCAAAATATCAATTCTATGAGTCGGTACCTGCTTATTGTAATCACAGCATTCCCTTTTCTCTTAACCACTCTTGTTTTTGTTTTCAAACCGATTTCAAGTAATAGGTGGCTCTCAAAGAGAAGAGCAATTATTCGATGATTTAACGGCGGAGCTGAAATTCCAATGTATTTATTGTTAAGAGGGCTACCGCTTAAACTTTTTGGCTTGTCCAATTAGAGTCTCTAGGATATTTCGTGTAGTATTGGCCCCTAAGATTCTCCCAAGACATTCCAGGAGTTGATCAGCGTCATCTGCTCTCAGTGCGTGTCTAAAATCATTTAGAGTGTGGATCCTACGTAATTCAAGCTCGTTTGTTATCTTCGAATAGGGAACAAAAAAAACTGGATAGCCTTCTACGCTGTAAAAAAATTCGAAAAGCGTAAACCTATAATCCAGTCTTCTCACGACGAGATCAAAGTCAAATCGGAAAAGATCATCGTTCGCGTCGACTCTTACCACTTCAGCTTTGACCATGTTGTTAGTGTGCTGAGCTAGTAGTTCGGCTTGTTCCATGATAGGGGTGACAGGTAGGGAATTACTTATGTCGTTTAAGTCATTTGGCCATAGATCAGACATTTTACACCATTAATTCAAAGTAAAGAGGTAGATGATCGGAGAACTTTGCTGAGCGAGGTCTTCCCTCTGCAGTGAGGAGATTATAGTCACCAATCTCTTCAAGTATTCGCAATGACTTGACGTCGAAATGATCGATCATTGCAGGACTGATAATAACTTGATCGAGCATGTGCCAATGCTGTTCATTTTGTGTGTGAGCATCGTAATACAAAGTAGCGGGAGGACCGGGTGAGTGGTCACCCAGAAGGTTCCACATCGGATTGTAGAAATATTCATACCTTTGATTTTGCACAACACGCGAGCCTTTTTTTGCTTGCCGGGCATCCATAACTGCGTTGAATGCATTGGCACCAACCATGCCGGGCTCGAATGGATTCATGTTGAAGTCACCAACAACTACGCAGCGAGGTAGATCATATTTATCTTGTGCTTTACGTAATGCTGCAACGTATTGGGTTATCTCAAGCGCAAGAGAAGTTGTGTCCCAACCAACTATTTTAGATGGCGCGTGAAGTACCATGAGTAAGAATCGGTCACGAGCCGGAAGATTGATGTCGAGGATCAAATATCGGTCAGCCTCGCTTCGGATTCCGATAAAGTGCTTATTAAACCGTGTAAAGATATGAAATCGGTTCCCAACTCTTCCCGTTGTAAAGTGGTAAGCATCAGTACCACTCAACGCATTAATTGTACGGTGAGATGGAGCACCGGTCTCACAAAAAACCAAAATATCTGGACGCAACGTAGCTGCGGCTGCACCAACGACATCGGACAAGTCTTTGCGGTGTTGGTTCCAGAATAGACAACGTAGCATTCAGAAATGCCTTTCTTACTATCCAATGTGTTTTTCATCTGTATGGTATTTATTCGTATTTTAAGTTGAAAACGAACAAAACCATGTGAGACGATCTGTTGTTACTCAGGATTATTCCCTGTGGTTGCATGCCGCGTACCGCCTGTGGACATAAAGACAGTGGCCTGTGTATGATACTTTTCTTGTATGGTATTTCAAGGTGCTAGCCTCATTAAACTAAGCGTTTCCAGAAAGTTAACAATAATTATAAGATCACTGATAACTCAACAAGTTCTGTAATTTTCATATGACTTATGTTGCTTGGAACTCTAATTATCAGCATTTTAAACCTCTGTTTTGAACTTCGTCACAATGAACAATGGGCACGATCTAGCTTGCTTAGGCACAGTTCCATTCTGTAGTCGAAGTAAGTCAATGCCGATGCCCTCTTACATCGTGTTTGATTGATGTTTACAAAGATTGAGGCCTTGAATAAAAATCGACTGAGGAATGAGAGACAACTATATGAACCAGTAACGTGGAATGAAGAACCGCAGATGCAAACCAGGCAATCCAGTGTCACCGAAAAAGTCACCAACTTTCGCATCCGCATGCCGATCAAATGGCGTTCACATGGTCTTCAAAAATCGTGAAAATAGCCTCAGACACTGTATTGGTAGCGTCTGAGGCTATAATAGTAGACTATTATAACGCGTCTCGTTCACTTCTAATCCGTAGGTCGGTGGTTCGAATCCACCCGGGCGTGCTTTTTGATGGCGATTCACTGTAAAGGTGAATCGCTTTTTTTATTGGCTGTTGCTTCCGAGCCGGTTTTCAATAGAGTGAATATCAAGTGGCTACCAGAACCCAATTACAGAGAGCTGTTAAGACATGATTCATTTCGTGAGCTGTGAAGTTCTAAGCATTGATGGTGATGATGCTTTGCTCGAAATTAAATACCGTGTTGATGCCGGGCAGGAAATCCATTCATATCAGGTAAAGCAGGATTTTTCCGTCGAAGATGGTTTTGTTTACATTGGGACGACTGAAGTTATCCAAGGTCAACGTCCAGGATGGGCGGAATATGCATCAGATCACGATCTGATACACGATACCCTGCAAGATGACTATGATGAAAGAAGCGGACTGTATTCGTAACCGAAACAAATGAGACATGTGCCTTTGGAGGGGCGTACTGCTGGCATAAAAAGGATGGAAAGAGAACAGGTGCTTCTCCGCCTCCTTTTCCAGCAGCTGGTGTCTGGTGAGAATCCAGCGAAGTTCTGCATATTCACTTCCTGCTCCCCGTTCGAAAGTTCACGTCTTTTCCGGGCCCGTTTCTTACCATGAAAAGCCACCAAAGGCTGGCGTCTGCCTTGGGTTACCACTACACTGGTGGTACTACCAAATTTTCACACCCCCCTCTTCTGACGCTCTTTTAATACGGATGATGCTAGAACCATGAAACGATTCTCCCACCGCTGTGCCGTATCTTCTTTGAAATCTGCAGGCTGGGCTGTTGCCCTGTGTCTGTCGCTGTTTGTGACCAGCTTTGCCAGTGCGGGGCCGCTGGTTTATGAAGGGACCGAGGGGCCTGGTAAAGGGAAGCATATTGTATTCCTGGCCGGCGATCATGAGTATCGCTCAGAAGAATCGCTGCCCGAACTGGCACGGATCCTGGCGAAGCGGCATGGGTTCAAGTGCACGGTGCTGTTTAACATCGATCCCGAGACCGGCGAGATTGTCGCCGGCAATTCGAATATTCCCGGAATGGAAGCCCTCAAGACGGCAGATCTGGCAGTCGTGTTTCTGCGGTTTCAGAATCTGCCCAAGGAACAGATGCAGCATCTCGATGACTATCTGAAACGGGGGGGCCCTGTGGTTGGGATGCGGACCGCCACGCATGCCTTCAACATGCCTGAGTCGGCACCGTTCTCGAAATATTCCTACCAGAGCAAAGACAAAGACTACGAAAAAGGGTTTGGTCATCAGGTGTTGGGACAGACCTGGGTCGGTCATTATGGAACCAATCACAAGCAGAGCACACGTATCAGCATCATCGACGATAAGAAACAGCATCCGATTCTGCGGGGCGTGAAAGATATCTGGGTGCAGGCCGGCGGTTATGTCGGTAAGCCGATCGATGGTGAAGTGCTGACGATGGCGCAGCCGCTGAACGGGATGCAGCCCGACTCCCCTGCCGACGAAACCAAACCCCCGATGCCTTCCGAATGGACGCGTACCTACACTTCGGCTTCCGGTAAAAAAGGACGCGTCTTTACGACCCTGTATGGAACGCCTGAGGATCTGCTGAACGACGGCTATCGTCGGATGCTGGTGAATGCCTGCTACTGGGCACTGGGGATGGAAGACGCGATCAAGGCTGATGCGAATGTGGATTTCGTCGGTCCGTTCAAACCGAACACCTTCGGTTTCGGGACCTACGCACACGGGATCAAGCCGGAAGCCTATGCCGGGTTCAAGAGCCCCATTCCCGCAAACCATAACACCAAGCGGACAGACACTCCCCAAAAGGGAGGGAAAAAAGCAACGCCGAAAAAAAAGGACAACAAACCGGCCAGTAAGTCGAAAGAGCCGACTGCGTCCCTGACGACTGGTAAGCCAGCCCGTTTTGTGCGAATTGAACTTCCCGGTGACAAACGGATTCTGACCCTGGCGGAAGTGGAAGTCATCAGTGGCGGTAAAAATGTTGCTAAGGGAGCGAAAGCCACTCAGTCGAGCACGATGGGATCAGCGGTCGCCGCCAAGGCTTTGGACGGGAACAAGAGCGCGGACTGGGGTAAAGGCGGACAGACACATACTTCCAACTCGGGTTCGAAAAATCCCTGGTGGGAAGTCGACCTGGGCCGTGCGGTTGATGTGGAGAAGGTGGCGATCTGGAACCGGGAAGGTTTCGAAGGACGCCTGGAAGACTTCACCCTGACGCTGCTGGATGCGAATCGGAAAGAAGTGTTTCGGCTGACGAAGATCCCTGCCCCGTTCTCCATGGAAATTGACGTCAAGAACAAGGGCAAGCTGGAATACCTGACCCACAGTGGAAAAGCGGGTGTGCCTTACAAGTCGACTTCGAAGTCGGTCGGTGCGGAATCGGGGAGTCAGGTTGAAGATCCGACGCTGGTGGCAGTGCCGGCCGATTATCGTGATCCGATTCCCTTTGCGTTTAAAAATGGCGATGTCGTCGCGATCCTCGGAAACGGCCTGCCCGATCGGATGCAGCATGATGGGTGGCTGGAAACCCTGCTGCAGAGTGAACTGCAGGGAAAGAAAGTCCGTTTTCGCAACATGAGCGTGAGTGGCGACCAGGTGGATTCGTTTCCGCGGAGTAAAGGTGCAGCGACGACCACCGAGATGTTACGGCACGTGAAAGCCGACGTCGTGCTGGCGTTCTTTGGTTATAACGAATCTTTTCAGGGGGTGAAGAAAGCGGGCGACTATCAGAAACGACTGGTCGATTTCGTCAGAAAGACACGCGGTTCCAAGGCGAATGGCAAATCATTCCCACGGATCGTACTGTTCAGCCCCATCGCCCATGAAGATACCGGCAACAAAAACGTGCCGGATGGAAAAGCACACAACGTTCAGCTGGAAGCTTACACGCGGGCCACGGAAGCAGCGGCCCGGGAAGCAGGAGTCGCGTATGTCGATCTGTTTCACCCTTCCCAGCAGATGTTCCAGGAGTCGAGCGAACCTCTGACGATTAACGGAATCCATCTGACCGAGGAAGGCAACAAGCGGCTGGCGGAAATTATCGCCTCTGCCCTGTTTGGACATCAGGTGACCGCGTCTCAGACGATGGAACCGCTGCGGTCAGCCGTGCTGGATAAGAATTACAAATGGAACAACCGCTTTCGTGCCCGTGACGGGAACGATGTCTGGGGCGGTCGTTCGATTCTCAAGTTTACTGACGACCAGACCAACGCCGAAGTGCTGCAGCACGAACTGTCGATGCTGGACGTGATGACGAACAATCGCGATCCCCTGATCTGGGCGAAAGCCAAAGGGGAAGACTACCAGGTTGACGACAGCAACGTGCCTGCTCCGGTGAAAGTGATTTCGAATGTCGGTGGCGGCAGTAAGAGCTCAAGTGCGGTCAAAGAGGGGAACCTGAACTACATCAGTGGCCAGGAAGCGATTGAGCATATGGCGCTGGCTGACGGGTTTGAAGTCAGTCTGTTCGCGGATGAAAAACAGTTCCCTGAACTGGTCAACCCCGTGCAGATGCAGTTCGATACCAAGGGACGTTTGTGGGCGGCTGTCTGGCCGACCTATCCCAAGTGGGAGCCGCTGAAAGAGATGAACGATGCTCTGTTGATCCTGCACGATGATGACAATGACGGCAAGGCGGATCGCGTGACCGAGTTCGCCCGCATTCAGAACCCGCTGGGTTTCGAATTCTGGAACGGGGGCGTGCTGGTCGCGTCTGCACCGGAAATCGTGTTTCTGAAGGATACCGATGGAGACGACGTGGCCGATGTGCGGACCGTGATGCTGCAGGGCCTCGATTCCTCGGACACCCATCATGCGGCCAATAATCTGATTTACGGTCCCGATGGCGCCATCTACTGGCAGAGTGGCGTGTTCATGGTACATAACCACGAACATCCCTGGGGGCCTTCGCTGCAGGCCAGTGAGTCAGCCATGTATCGCTTCGATCCACGGCGGTTCACGATTTCGATGCACGCGATCAATTCACCCAACCCGCACGGGATTTCGTTCGATTACTGGGGCTATCATTATGCGACCGATGGGACCGGCGGACGGGCTTACCAGGTCCGCCCGGAAAAAGGCGGGTTCAAAATGCACGAGCTGCTCAAGAAAGAAGTTCGTCCTGTGACCGCCAGCGAAGTCGTCAGCAGTGCGCACTTCCCTGAGTCCATGCAGGGTGACTTCCTGATCTGTAACGTGATCGGGTTCTTGGGCATCAAACATTACGATCTGGCCCGCAACGCCACCGATGGTACCGTGTGGGGTGAACCGGCGGGCGATGATCTGACCGTGATGCGTTTAAACGCGGACGGATCGAAAACGGAAGATAAATCCAAGGGGCTGATGATGAGCGGGGATAAGAATTTCCGTCCCGCTGATGCCATTTTTGCTCCCGATGGTTCGCTGTACTTCTGCGACTGGCACAACGTGATCATTGGACACATGCAGCACAACGTTCGCGACCCCAACCGCGATCATCAGCATGGTCGTATTTACCGGATGACAGCCAAGGGGCGTCCGCTGCAGAAACCGGTGGCCATCGATGGCGAGCCGATTCCCGCCCTGCTGGAAAATCTGAAATCGCCGATCGACGGCATTCGTCATCGGACCCGCGTCGAATTGAGCGAACGCGATACCGATGCCGTGATTGCCGCGACGGAAGAATGGATCAAGCAGTTTGATCCCAATAAGAAGGAAGACGCACATCACCTGCTGGAAGCACTCTGGTTGCATCAGCAGCACAATGTCCGGAACCTGGAACTGCTGGGGCTGCTGCTCAAGTCGCCCGAGCCACATGCCCGCATCGCCGCGAATACGGTGAAGCACCTCTGGTTCAACGTAGAAGGCACGATGCGTGGTGGTGTGATTGCTGAAACGGAAGAAGCCGAGACCAAGAAGTCGGGTATTCTGAGCGATACACCCGAGCTGACAACGATTCGCATCGGGACGGTCCGCGAGCGGATGCGTTACGATGTGACGAAGCTGACCGTCAAACCGGGCAAGAAGGTAAAACTGACGTTTGCGAACCCCGATTTCATGCCGCATAACATCATGCTGGTGAATCCCGGTAAAGCGGACGAAGTCGGACTGGCAGCCATTGCCCTGGGGGCCAGCGGGTTTTCTGTGGGCTTTATTCCTGACAGCAAAGAGATTCTCTGGCACAGCCAGCTGGTGGATCATGGTCAGGAAGAGGTGATTGAATTTGTCGCTCCGACCCAGGAAGGGGCTTATCCCTATATCTGCTCGTTCCCCGGTCACCACCTGCTGATGCGAGGTACCATGTATGTGACCAACGATCTCAAAGCGTATCTGGCGAAGAACCCGGAGAAAGAGAAGAAGATTACCAAGTGGAAACTGGCCGATCTGACCCAGGACCTGAAGCGGGTTGGACAGCATCGCAATTTCTCGCGGGGACAGGAGATTTTCACCAAGCTGGCCTGTGCCCAGTGCCATAAGGTCAATGAGCACAGCCATACGCTGGGCAAGAACCTGGCGATTGGCCCGAACCTGGATGAGGTCGTGAAGAAGCACAAGCACGACCCGAAAGCGGTTCTGGCTGAAATCCTGGAGCCTTCGCGGAAGATCGAAGATAAGTACCGCACGGTGCTGTTCGTGCTGGATGACGGTCAGACCATCAACGGGAACATTGTTACCGAAGATGACAAATCGGTCACGATTCTGACCGGACCTCCCCAGGTGAAACAGAAGAAGGTGTCGAAGGATTCAATTGAATTCCAGCGGACTTCTCCCATTTCGATTATGCCCGCCGACCTGCTGAATACTCTGGACAAAGAGGAGATTCTGGATCTGCTCGCGTTCGTGCTGTCCGGCGGGAATGCGAAGTCGGATGCGTTTCATCATCACCACTAAGGGGTGACGACCGACTTCAGGTGATCAATTTGGTTTGACAACAGAACATGGCAGCCGGGGGCATTTTTCCCGGCTGCTGTTTCTGGTTTACGGGCGGTTTCTGTCTGGCTGATCATCAGTGGCTTTTGAACTGATTTGATTCTGCGCTGCTTTCGTTCTTCAATTGCGCAGTTGATGCCCAAGTCGCTTCCACCGGGGCCCGGATTCCATTCTGCGCACCCTGCTCTCTTGAATGCTCAATCGTTCTGCATGTTCAGCTTGGGGGCTGGGAGCCGATGCCTAGAATGGTGCGCTGTTTTGCCGGGGGCCTCTAACGGGGGCTCGGTAGCGTTTCTTTATTTGCACGGTTGATATCGAAGTTGTTTCAACCGGGGTTAACGCCCTGCGGCTAAGGAGAAAATAGCCCATGATGACCGTTTTAGCGCTACCGTTCTCACAGAAAAATACGGACTGCCCGCGGCTGGCGCCTTGCCGGTCATTTATTTGTGTTGGGTTTTATTCTGGGGATCGGCGTGGGCAGGTCAAGTGGAATCTGGGGGATGAGGTCCTGTTGAAATCTTTTGAGTTCAGGCTGAATGTGGGGCGAAATGCTCTGAGTGTGCTCCGAAAGCATTTGAAAATGTACGAGACAGTGGGAACCGGTGATGAATGTTTGGGTGAAACGTTGATGAAAATCGACGTCGATTCAGGTGCTGTTGTGTCACTGGTGCCCTGTGTTCCGGTGCTCGCATCATCCGCCTCGCGCGCGAAGCACAATTGCACAAGAATACGGTTCGGGGAGTGGGAATCAAGGGGAGTTTATACAGTGAAGAGAACTGAACGGCACACCTGGTTATCCGGAAGCGGTGTAATGTGTTCAGAGATCGAGCTGGAACCGCAGGCCGGCGACGAAGGCATCGGGATAGATGCCGGAAGGAGTGGTGATGTATTGGAGGTCGGGCTGGACGCTGAGTGTGTCGTTGATCTGTGCTTTGTAAAAGACTTCGACCATGATCTCGCGGTTGGTGCCTCCCTGGTCGAGTTCGACCCACCCTGCTCCGGCGCCGGTGACGTCCTGATCGCGTCCGCGGATCAGACCGGTATAGGAGAGCCCGGCCAGGGCATCATGCGGGATCAGGGGAAAAGGAGAGCGGCCATAGGTGCTGGTAGGAAAATGCTGGGCGAAGACGGTCAGCCCCTGAGGCTGGTCGTCCGTGCTGCCTGCTTCGCGGAACAGGAGCTGTTCAATCTGTACGTAATAGCCGAGGGCGCGGGGAATTGTGCCGGCGGGAACCGAACCGGTGGTCTGATAAGTGACACCGGCGGTGAATTTCCCCGGCAGCTGTCGAAACGGGCTTTGATAACGATACTCGAGTTCGCCGATGAACAGGGCCGAGTTGTTATCGGAAAAGAGCCCGTTCGCGTTGCTGCGGTAGGCGTCCCAGCCTCCGACTCGGAGACTGAGATCGGAGTTGACTTCAGTCATGAACACGATGGCGGGACTGGGGGTGGGGAACGAAGGCAGACCTGCAGAGGGAGAGAGACCGAAGGCGGAGTTGATGAAATCGCCGGCGGCATCCATGGTGATGAACAGGTTGCTGATATCCTGCTTGCCGACGCGCATCGTGACGCCGGAATCGTAGAGGCCGACCTCCCACCAGAGTTCACTGATCTGGGCGATGTTGTTGAACGAGTCAATGTTGCTGATGACCTGTGTGGCACCGACATAAGCATCCAGGCTGCGACCGTGGGTGTTCTGAAACAGGATCGAAGCACGTCCCGGGATGTCGAGCTTCATTTTTTCAAAATCGAGATCAACGGTGAGGTCGAGCAGTCCTTCGTACTGAGTCGAACCGTTGGTAGCGATACCGCCGTGGGCATTGGTGAAGACTTCACCGTAATAGACGGGGGAGACAGCGATGCCGCTATCGGATTTGAACCAGTCAGGGATCAGCGTCGGATCTTCGGGAGCCGCATTGCTGGAGGGAGGCACCACACTAGCGAGGTCAAGGGGGAGACAGTCAATCTGCTCTGTCAGAGTCTCTTCAGCGCAGGGCTGACTGCAGACTGCCTGGGGGGCAGACAGAACCAGGATCAGAAATATCAGCGGGACGACAAAATTCAGCCGCAACGTTACGCTCCCCATTCACGCTGCGTGAGAATGTTCAGACCGGAAAACAGCGCGCAATACTCTTATTTTCGGCAGAATTGACGCGGTGATCCAGTCTGGGGGAATAGTCAAACTAAGGGGAGAATGACGGCATGTTTCAATTGGATTGCAGGGCTTTCTGCCCTGTTTTGGGCTGTGTGGCCAGGTGTTTCCGCAGGAAGGCTTCGACGAGTTGCATCCGCTGTGCGTCAAAGAACTGAGGACCACCATGAGCGCCACCGTGAATGACTTCGAAAGTGACATCCAGATCGTGCTGCTTGTACTTGCCGTGCAGTTCGTGAGACTGGTTGATGGGGACCTGGGGGTCCTGATCTCCGTGAATCATGAGCAGCGGCGGATCTTGTTCGTCTACGTGAAAAACGGGGCTGGCGAGACGGGCGAGTTCGGGCATGTTTTCCGGGCGGTCACCCAGCAGGAGCTGCAGCGCGGGGACGCGGACACTCAAACCGTGCGGCGTGGACTGGGGGAGGATCGTCATGAAGTTGGTCGGACCATAGTAGTCGACGATGGCATCGACGCGGGAGGATTCCTGATCGAAGTCGCCGAGGTCCCCTTCCAGCTGAGGGTGTCCGTTGGTGACACCCATCAGGGCGACCAGGTGTCCTCCAGCCGAGGAACCGAGGATGCCGATTTTGGTGGCGTCGTAGCCGTACTTCTCTGCAGAGCCGCGCAGGAAGCGGATGGCGGCTTTGATATCGTGGATCTGGGCCGGGAAGCGCGCGACCGGGGAGAGACGGTAATCGACGCTGGCGACGGCGAAGCCCTGCTGGACCAGTACGGCGAGGGGCATGTGGTCTTTGGAGCCGGCTCGCCAGGCACCGCCATGGATCCAGACCAGCAGCGGCGGTTGCGAGACTCCCCCAGGGAGGTAGAGGTCGAGCAGCAGGCGGTGGCCGTCTGCGGTTGCGTACTGGATGTCGTTGATCCGCTGAATCGATTCCACGGCGAAACTCCTGTCGGGGGATACAAACAGCATCAGGGCCAGCATGAGTCCGGCCCGGTAGAAAGGTCGCATAAGTGCCTCTTTCTCAGCTTGATTTTCGGGGCGATCCCGGAGGTTTCCGGATGTGTCCATTGTATACCTGTGGGACGGGGAATGACAGGTTGGGAGTCGGCTGGGCTGGCGAGAGCGGCCCGATCCGGATTTTCCTCTTTTCCCGGTCGACCCGATCTATAGAATTCCTGTTAGGGGGTGAGGCTGATGCCGGGATTCGTACTAATCTGGCCTGGATTAAGGATTTGAAAATAACTGTGAAATCGGAAAAAATCTCGGTCGCAAAGAATTCGCGGGAGTGCTATGATCCGCTGCCTGCCTGTGGACCGACAGCGCCACTCAGACACAAGCGATTTTCTCACCCTGGGGTTCTTCCCTGCACTCCAAAATCTCCTTTACGACCGGTATTTCCGCGTAGAGGATCAGCTGATGCAGGATTCCGCTGTGAGTTCAACAGGCAAGCGTCTCCCGGTGGGAGTGCGTCTCGACGCGATTTTTTTTCAAGGATAGATGTACCGTGTGGTCTCTAAAAACAGCACAGCGGGCGCTGATCGCCGCCGGTTGTATGGCGATGATTTACACCCAGTTTACGATGTCACCCGCGACGATTGAGTTCGCACGCTCGCTGGGAGCGACCGGGTTACACATCGGGATTCTGGGTGCCTTGCCAACGATGATGCTGTTTTTCCAGTTCCTGGCAGCAATTGTCGCTAATCACCTGGAATACCGCCGCTGGCTCTGGCTGCCGATTTCGATTCTGCAGCGATTGATACTGGTGCCTGTGGCGCTGGTTCCCTGGCTGCTGCCTTCCCTGTCTGATACAGCCTGGCTCTGGTGGCTGATCGTGCTGACTGCGGTCAACCACGCGCTGATTCACTTCACCACGCCGCTCTGGCTGTCGTGGTTGGGAGACTATCTGCCGCACAAGGGGCTCAATCATTACTGGGGCTACCGCCAGGTCTGGATGTACTGGACTGGAGCGATTTCGCTGCTGGGCGGTGCGATTTTCCTGGCGGAAAGTGGTCTGGATATCAAGTACGGGTTTGCCTGGCTGGTTGGCGTCGGATCGATTTTTGGTGTGTTCGATATTCTGTTCTACACGAAGATCGAAGAACCGCCTGTGGCGAAGGTCAAAGAGCCTAAGCTGAAAAAGGTGTTGATGACGCCTTTTCTGGATCCGAATTTTCGATCTTATATTTCGTTCACCTGTTTCTGGCATTTTGCCGCGATGCTGGGCGCTCCCTTCATCAGCTATTACCTGCTGGAATACACGGGCATGGACGTGTTCCGGCTGCTGCTGCTCTGGACGTGTGCCTGGCTCGGGGGGGCGGTCTTTTCCAAGCGACTGGGTTCGATGGCCGATCATTACGGAAACCGGCCGGTGCTGATTCTGTGTACGGCGTTTAAATCGACCAACATGATCGGGCTGCTGTTTCTTCCCAAAGATCCGACGCTGGCGTTCTGGATTATGGTGCCGGTGTTTATTATCGATTCACTGCTGAATGCGGGGATTGCGATCGCCAATAACGGCTTCATGCTCAAGAATTCTCCTTCCGAAAACCGGACGATGTATATCGCTGCGGGAACCGCGCTGGCGGGACTGGTGGGCGGCATTACTTCGATTCTGGCGGGGGCGTTTCTGGTGATGTCCTCAGGCTGGAGCGTGACGATTCTGGGGAAAGAGTTCAACAATTTTCACCTGATATTCTTTATCAGTCTGTTGATGCGACTGGTTGCCGCTTTCTACGCCCGCTCGGTTCGCGAACCGGATTCGCACTGGACGGCGCAGGTGATTATGAAGCTGGTAGGCGTCACGCCATTCCGGATGATGCGGTTTCCCGTGGGGCTGTATCGTTCCTTCCGTACGGACGAATTAAGGGAGATGTCGCCTAAAGAAAGACGGAAACAGAGCCGCCTGGAGAAAGCGAAGCAGACCCAGAACGCGGGCAGTGGTTCTGTGGATTAGATAGAGAGATCCTGTTGACGACGTAGGGGAGACTCTATATGGTCGCCCGTCGGGTTGAGGATTTTGCTGTTTCGACTCAGAAGACCTGGCGAGATCTACCAGGCATATTTCATAACATATTGACGGTTACGGGCAGGCACACAGGCCAGCCCCTACTACTTTATTAGTGTTGAAATATCACCAGGTGATCGGGGGCGAGCTGGATTTCGTTGTCCTGGATCAGGGGCTCTGATATCGAGGAGAGCTCAAGCGAACCTGTAAGGGGGATGCGAACGGGCTCAGCGTCCGTGTCTGCGACCGGGGTGAGACGGGCGTGGACGGTGATCGTGCTCCCCTGCTCTGGATTCAGGTATTGGAGCGTGAAAATATTGTGCTCCCGGTCAACGCTGGTCTGCAGGTGGTCAGCAGTCAGCCAACCTGAGTCGATCCCCTGTTTGCGGAAGTTGAGCAGGCTTTGATACCAGTGGAACATGTCCGGATCGCGGTGTGGGGCTTCGTTCCATTTCGCTTTAAAGAAAGCCTCGGCCTGCGAGGGGAGCAACGCATCCTGCCAGATATGAGGTGGATAATCGCCTCGACGACCGATGTCGACGGCGTCGCGGAGATGTCGATCTTCAAAGTCGACGAAGAAAGGAAACGGCGCGGAAGTCGCGAATTCTTCCCCCATGAAGATCAGCGGGATCCCGGGATACAGGAGTACCAGGCCGGCGGCCGCTTTCTGGAACGGTTTGGACGTCAGATGGTGAATCCGTTTGCCGTGCGGATGATTGCCGACGCTGTCATGGGTTTGCAAAGCGATGACCAGCGATTCGAAATGCCGGCTGTCCCGTTCCCTGTCGGTGACGCGTTGTGAGTCTTTGCCGGCGAAGACGTATCCGTGAGCCAGCGACTCCACGAGGTCCGCGGTTCCGTGGTACTGACGGTGCGTCAGCGAGAGGTCCGGCAGGACGTGGGAGTAGATCGAGTACATCAGGCAGTCACACCAGATGCCGTCATAAGGAGTGCGGTCCTGATCGGGAGTGAGGAGTTCGTGGTTGTAGGCATTGGTTTCAGCGAAGAGGTGAATGGGCCAGCGTACGGTCTCCGCGTATCGCGAGACGCCCTGGCGGATGTCATCCAGGATGTCGGGGCGGCTGTCATCGTACATACAGTGCACGGCGTCGAGGCGGAGTCCATCGAGGTGAAACTCTTCGAGCCAGTAAACAGCGTTGTCGACAATGAACTGCCGAACGTGTTCTGATTCCGGACCATCGTAGTTGAAGGCGTCTCCCCAGGGGGTGTGATGTTTGTCGGAAAAATAGGGACCGAATTCAGAGAGGTAGTTCCCCTCCGGTCCCAGATGGTTGTAGACCACGTCCAGAATGACGGCGAGGCCGGAGCGGTGGCATTCGTCAACGAAGGCGCGGAAGTCGTCAGGCGTGCCATAGGTGTTGCGGACAGCGAAGAGGTCGACCCCATCGTAGCCCCAGTTCCAGCGACCGGGTGACTGGGCGACCGGCATGATCTCGACTGCGGTGATGCCGAGCTCGATTAATTCCGGCAGGCGTTCGATGGCCGCGCGGAACGTGCCCGCCTGGGTGAAGGTGCCGACGTGCAGTTCGTAGATCACGAGGTTTTGTTTTTCAATGCCCTGCCAGCGATCATCGGCCCAGGGGAAGTCGCGGGGATCGATGATCTGCGAGACACTATGCACTCCCTGCGGCTGGTAACGCGAGGCGGGATCGGGGCGCGTGGTTTCTCCGTCAAGGCAGTACTGATAGCAGGCATTCATGGAGGCCTGGGGGATGGTGGCGGAATGATATCCCTGATGATCGCGCACCAGTTCGTGGCTGCTGCTTGTGCTGTCGGTATTGATCTCGACGTGCACCTGCTTACAATGAGGCGCCCAGACGCGGAAGTGCGTATCCCGGGAGGTCACAGGGGTGGCGCCGGGACGCGTGATTTCCGTTGGTTCGGGGGCCGCGAGTCCAAACCAGCGACAGCCTTCCAGCACCGCGGAGGTAGCGGTGGCTGAAGCGAGATAGAGGCGGTCATCCCAACCGGATTGGCGGTGCAGGTTATAGACCCGCTGGGCCAGGCTACGGTCAGCATTTCCGACCAGAATTGTGCGGTAGCCTGCAGTGAGCGCGGCCAGGTCGTTTCCGGAGTCTCCTGAAAAGACGGTGCTGGTGGGATCGAGCTGATTCTCCTTGTGCCACCACTCGAGGGCCAGGGCCTTGGAGACGGTGGCGGGGAGCAGATCGATCAGGCCATCTCCGTTAAAGGGATCGACGCTGTGAATGATCGAGTATGGGGCGTCGGTCTTGTCGAGAATCTGCTGGATGCGGTCGACTTCCTGTTCCAGCAGTGACGCGTCGGTGTAGTAACTGAGTTTGAATCTCCCCTGCTTTTCCGGTTCCTGTAAACGCAGGCCGGAAATCGGCTGCAGGAGTTCGCGGAGCTTCTCGATGGGCATCGAGGTAATGATTTGATCCTGGTAATCCTGGTAGGCGGCGACCGGTTCAAATTTGCCTGAAGTCTGGCGTTTAAAGATGGAAGTGCCGACGTCGCAGATAATCCACTGGGGGACCGGCAGTTTGAACTCTTGAATCGCCTGGGAGACCGAAGCGAAGTGACGGCCCGTGACAAAGACGACGGAAACATTACGGCTCTGGAACTCTGCGGTGAGAGTCTTCAGGTCGGTCTGATTTTGTGGATCCTGATTCAGGGGGATAAAAGTGCCATCCAGATCGGTGGCCAGGATTTGGGCTGTGGGATCTGTCAGCGGATTGCCTGCGCGAGACATGGGACGCTCCGTCGGTTAGACGCGATTGAGCCAGAGAATCTGGTAAGGGGCGAGCACGATGTTCTCTGAGGTCGCGTAGGTTTTGTCGTCGATCATATTCTGGAAGAATCGTCCGAGGCCAGCGGTGCGGATCTTATTTCCGTCGATTTGCTGAGGTTCCTCGGAGAAGTTGGCGAGCACGATCAGGCGGTTGCCTTCATTGATGCGGATGTAGCCCAACACGTGTTCGTTGGCAAGCGCGATGAGGTCCATCTCCTGACCCGCGAGAGCCGGCAGTGATTTGCGGAGAGCGATCAGCTTCTGGGTCGTGCAGTAAATGTGGGTGCGGATAGAACCGTTGCCCGCGTTGCGGTGGTCGTCGAGTTCTTCAAGGAACTCCCACTGCATTTTGGGACGATGGATCCAGCGGGAGTCGCCGGCTTTGGCAGGGTCTTTCACGAAATCATAATCATTGAGCATGCCCCACTCTTCACCGAGGTACAGTAGCGGAATGCCGCCGATGCTCAGTGAGACGCCGTGTAGAAGCAGCATACGTCGCAGGGCGAGTTCCTTCTTTTCCTCGTCGTCTTCCTCGATGGCCTGCTCCAGTCCGGCGAGCGACGCCATCGTGCCCGAGATGCGCATGTCGCCGGTCTCGAAGTTTTCCTGGAAGGGAACGCCTCGGGCGAAGGAGCCCGGGAACTGACCGGTGTAGAAGTCGTTGAGAAATTTACGATGATCGTAAGCGTTGATGCCGATGGCCTGGGCGTCGGCGTCGTCGAAGGTCCAGCCGATGTCATCGTGGCAGCGAAGGTAGTTGACCCAGGCGGTGTTGCGGGGCAGTCGATAACGGTGGCTGAGGGTCTGTACCAGGAGATTGACTTTGCGAGTGGCCAGCGATTCCCAGAGGAGCGCCATCAGTGTGGGGTTGTAAGAGATCTGACACTCGTGCTCGCTGATGTACTTGACGACATCGTCGGGATGTACGATAGCTTCGGACTTGAACAGCAGACCGGGGGTGGCGATGCGGGCCAGGCGGTTGAAGGCCTGGATCAGCGTGTGTGCCTGGGGGAGATTCTCACAGCTGGTCCCCATCTGTTTCCAGATGAAGGCGACCGCGTCCAGACGGAGGATGTCGATCCCTGTGTTGGCGATGAAGAACATCTCTTCGAGCATGGCACGGAAGACCGCGGGGTTGGTGTAGTTCAGATCCCACTGGAAGCTGTTAAACGTAGTCCAGACCCACTGCTGCATTCCATCGTGCCAGGTGAAGTTGCCGCGACGCACTGTGGGAAAGATTTCGCGGAGGGTCCGTTCGTATTTCTCCGGTTCGGTGCGGTCCGGGAAGATGTAGTAGTACTCCTGGAACTCACGGTTCCCAGCTTGCGCGAGGCGCGCCCATTCGTGGTCATCCGCGGTGTGGTTGAAGACGAAGTCGAGGACAAGCGAGATACCCGCTTTCCGCAGGTCAGCGGCGAACAGACGCAGATCGTCAATCGTCCCGAGACGTGGATCGACAGAGCGATACGTACTGATCGCGTAACCGCCGTCGTTATTGCCGGGGCGGACTGCGAATAAAGGCATCAGGTGCAGATAAGTCAGACCGAGATCTTTGAAGTAGCCCACATGCTCGCGGAGTTTGCTGAGGTTCTCCCCGAACAGATCGACGTAGAGTGCGCCGCCGTTGATGCGTTCGGACTGAAACCAGTTGGGTTCGTTGATCCGATGTCGGTCCAACTCACAGAGTTCTTCCCTCCGTTCCGCCCACGCCCGGGCCGCGGTGAGTAGCACGTGTTCGATATGGAAGAAGAAGTCGTAACGGTTGTGGTAGAGTTCGAACAGCAGACGGAACAACGGGCGCCAGTGCTCGTCGAGTCGCAATTCAAATTCATGCTGCCTGGCATCACTGATCTGACTCTCCTGCCAGACCTGAGCTAACCGGGGCTGCAAACGTTGCAGGGTCAGATCTGCCTTGAAGTCAATCTCATCCTGTGTCTTGCTCATTCGATCCGATCGTTGGGAATGGTAATCTTATCCAAAAAGTTGTAGTACTTGATTCCTTCGAGGATGCCTGCAGCGTGGGTTGCCTGCGCGAAGTAGACGCGGGGTCGATTACGCAGACGTTCCAGCTCTTCGCTGTGGTTGCCGACGACGACTCCCAGGGTGCGTCCCAGCAGCATTCCCGCGTCGTTACCGGAATCGCCAGAGACAAGGACATGTTCGGGAGCGAAGCCCCATTTCCAGAGCACGTGTCTCATTGACAGGTCGCTGCCCCCCCGCACGGGGATGACATCCAGGTACATGCCGAGCGACATCACAACCTTAGCACGTAATCCTGCTTCCCGGAGAATTTTTTTGATTTCCGAGAGGCTGGGGCTGAGACTGGTATCGATTTCATAACTGATTTTGAATTCTGACTGATGTTCTTCGATTTGCGGGAAAAATCCGGGGAGTGAATCCAGCACTTCGCGAATTTTCTCGGGCTGCCAGGCGTAATCGATTGATTTGCGCCAGCTGAGGTCGGGAGTGAGATTCTCGCCGTAGTGTAACTGTGTTCCCGCGTCCGTATCGATCAGGTCCGGCTGAGGGAGCCCCAACTCCTGGATCAGTTCCATGGCACTGTCCAGACGTCGGCCCGTCGCAATTCCAAAACCAATATGATCATTCTCACGAATGAGTTCGATGAACTCCTGCAATGCCTCGTCATCTCCCGTCAGTGTATTGTCCAGATCGGTGATAATCAACCGGTCAAATTCGGGAAGTCGACGCGAGGTCGATTTGTCGGCCAGCACGGGTGCGGGAGAGTGCTCAAGGATATCCTGCAGATCCCGCAGGTAGCGCTGCGCGTGGTTATTCCAGGAGTAATGTTCACGGGTGCCTGCGATCCCGTTTGTGGACCAGTCAGACCACTGCTCTGGCTCGGTGAGGACACGGAGCAGTGCGTGTTCGATGGCTTCTTTATCGAGAGGATCGACGAGCAGACCGTTCTGACAGTTGGCGATAATGTCCCGCGGTCCTCCATCGTTGGTGGCGACGACGGGCAACCCTGTGGCACCGGCTTCAAGGAGAGTCAGCCCAAAGGGCTCCGTCAGCGCCGGGTTGATGAAGACCCCTTTCAGAGACGTAGCGAGTCGGTAGAGCTCGGGGACATCACTCGGCGTATGGGTTTTGGGATACGCGACCTTCCCATACAGGTTGTAGCGGTCAATCAGGTAGAGCACACGGTTGATGATGGTCCGCTGTGATTTGGGCAGATCGCGGAGGTCATCGCGAGTTCCCATGACCATGACGAGGTTGGCTTTCTCCTGCAACTGTTCGCTTTCGCCATAAACCTTGACCAGCATTTCCAGGTTTTTGCGTTCATCCGGTCGCGCCATGGTGAGGATCATGGGCTTATCCGGTTCGCGCAGGAAGGGTTTCAGTTCTTCTGCGAACGCAGGTGTTTTCCAGTCGGGTTTCGCAGGAGAAAATGACGAGAGATCCACGCCGGGAGGGATAACTTCCATCCGGGCGGGTTCATAGTGGTCGTAGAGTTCGTATTGCTGCTGGACTTCCTGGTTCGTACTGGTGACCACCATGGAAGCGGTTTCCAATGCGAGTTCTTCCGCTTCGATGCGTGCGGTGAACTTGTAGCGGTTTTCCAGTTTATCCAATGATTCCGGATCAGTTTTCCCCAGTGAGAGCCGCTGGCGTTTGACCCGTCCCAGTGAGTGTCCGGTAAAGACGTAAGGAATGTGGAGCAGCCGGGCCAACTGGGCTCCCGCAACGCCGGCGTCCGCGTAATGGCCATGAATGATGTCAGGCAGTCCCGTGCGACGGAAGTGTTGCAGTGTCTGATCGATAAACAGCTCCAGATACGGCCAGAGCGATTCTTTACGCAGGTAACGTTTGGGGCCGAATGGGATGCGGACGATCTTTGCGTTCTCAGAAATTGGTTCTTCAACCTGAGCATAAGCATCATCGACTTTGGGGTCGATGATCTGGCGGGTGAGTACCTCAACTTCTTTGACGCGTGAGTGAGCGGCGAGTTCTTTGGCCAGTTCCAGCACGTATTTGACCTGACCGCCGGTATCCGCATCGCGGCCCAGTTCGGGATCGTGTGCCCGAATCAAACCGTGCAGACTGATGAGCGTGATTTTCAGATCACCGCGCCTCGCAGAGGCAATGCCTGCCCCACGGGGATCAACGACTGCGTCTGAAAAGGGTTCATTTAATACGTTATGGCTCATTGAGTTCATCCTGTTAAATTCTGTTCCTGAGTTAGGGGCCCGCTGCGATGTCGCAATCCTGAATAACGGGAGTGATGGTAAGAGGTTCGCGTGAAAACATGTCGGCGGGAGCGCGGCGAGAGAGTCGTTCGCCGATTTTGTAGTATGACAAAATCGGTTCTGTTGTATGGAGATATCAGTCGAGCAGGTCCGGTCGCTGAGCGATCACATTGGTCGCCAGTCAACCACCCGGGGTTATCTCCTGCTGGGGCGAGTACAATCAAAACGGGTTTGTTAATTGCTTTCTCCTGAATGGTCATCCTGAGTCCAATGTACGGGGAGTTAACTATGCAAAGGGCATGCCGAACCGGGGGGTAGTGATCTATTGCAGATGGGACAGGTCTGGCTCAAAATAAGTGACACGGTTGTCTCATATGTGTGCGAGATGATATAATGGGAAACGCGTGTCGCATTTGAGAGTGAGAAATCGACCGTCGTTTTCTCAGCAAATTCAGCCTCGTGCTCGCTGAATTCACCTCAAAGTGCGGCCGGGAGGTATCTCATGGAAAAACCTTTGCTTGTCTGTACGTTATCGAAACGTCAGGCCAGGACAGCCCTGGAGTCTGAAGGCTGCGATCTGCTGGTGGTCTCCTCTGCCGAGCAGATTCTCTCGACGGAATTCCCTCGTTCGCCCCGTCTGTTTGTAATGACGGCGACTGCAGAAAACCTGGAAGAAGTGTTGGGTGTCATCAGCGTTTTGCGCAATCAATGGCCACTGACGGACATTCTGATCTGGGCACCGGGCATCGAGAATGAACAGGTGCGGATTCTGTTTCAGTCAGGCGTGAGGGATGTATGTCTGTCTCAGTCCGAAGAACCACTACAGCGGCTGGTGAAAGAGACACTCGAGAATCAGCAGTTTCTGCCCCGCATGCACGATCTGAGTCATCAGCGGAAAAAAGGGGCGCGTTTTGAATCGATGCTCAGTCGCAGCCTGGCGATGTGGGATCTGTTCGAACTCTGCACGCGTGTGGCACCGACGGATGCGACCGTTTTGATCGTGGGAGAAACAGGGACCGGTAAGGAACTGCTGGCGCGAGCCGTGCATCGTCGCTCGGGAAGATCGGGGCGTTTTGTCGCTGCGAATTGTGCGAGTATTCCTGCAGAACTGATCAACTCCGAACTGTTCGGCCATGAGAAAGGAGCCTTCACCGGTGCAGAACGGGCTAAGAAAGGTCTGGTGATGCATGCGAATGGCGGGACACTGTTTCTGGACGAAATTGGCGATATGCCCCCGGAAGCACAGTTGTGTCTGCTACGGATGCTGCAGGAAAAACGGATCCGGCCCGTGGGCAGTCAGTCTGAAGTCGAGATCGATGTGCGGATCGTGGCGGCGACGAATGTGCTGCTGGATGAAGCGGTTCGCGAGGGACGATTTCGTGAAGATCTGTTTTACCGGCTCGATGTGATCCGCGTGAATGTGCCGCCGCTGCGTCAGCGTCCGGAAGATATCTTTCTACTGTTCGGCCATTTTACCAAACGACTGGCGCGGCATTATGGGTTGGAGCCGCCGGTCTTTACGGACAGCTTTCTGGATGCCCTGCTCGACTACGAATGGCCGGGTAATGTGCGTCAGCTGGAAAATTTCAGTGAGCGGCTGGTACTGGCCCGGTTTCCTTCGGCTCTGACAGCACGGGATTTTGCCCGGCTGCGAAGTACCAATCTGGCGGAGACCGGGCAGACGCTGGAGCATAAGCAGCAGGCGGTCTGGCGGAAGAGCATTGATGCGTCGCGGACGCTGCAGGAGAATCTGGAGCCCGTGATTGAGCAGTTGGAACGCGAGTACCTACGGGCAAAGCTTAAGCAGAATTCCGGTCGGGTGGCAGAAACCGCAGACGCTGCTGGGATCAGCAGGCGGACCCTCTTGCGCAAGATGAAACAGTATGGAATCGAGAAGCAGGATTTCAAAGACTGACAGTTCGGGAATTTTAAGCTGACCGGGCAACCCGCAGATTGTATTTCCTTCCCCCTCTGATTAGAGTAATTACTAAACAAGGTTATTGAATCGGCTGAGAGTCAAATCCAGCCTGGTTGTCAGCGTCATTATATCAAGAAGGAATGATCGATGAATTTAAAGTCACTCTGCAAAAGTGGTCTGTTTTCCCTGCTGGTTCTGGCTGTCATGGGAACTGCTGCCGTTAATGCAGGCGAAAAGAAATCCGACAAGAAAATGAATCAGCCTCCGGAAGGCTTTATCGCCCTGTTTAACGGTAAAGATCTGTCCGGCTGGATCGGCATGAATTATCACATCGTCAAAGGGAAAAGCCCGATGGCCGTGAAGAAGATGTCGGAAAAAGAGCGGGAAGAACTGCTCAAAAAGAACTGGGAAGACGTACTGGAACACTGGTCCGTGGAAGATGGGGAACTGGTGAATGACGGTCATGGCGTCTATCTGACGACAGCGGAAGACTTTGGTGACTTCGAACTGCTGCTCGATTACAAGACCGTCGCGAAAGCAGACAGCGGTATCTACTTACGTGGTGTGCCCCAGGTTCAGATCTGGGATACGACCAAAGAAGGTGGTAAATGGGATCGGAAGGCGAACCTGGGTTCCGGTGGTCTGTTCAATAACAAAGGGGAAGGCAAGTATCCGCTGGTACACGCCGATAAACCCTTTGGTGAGTGGAATCACTTCCGGATCATCATGAAGGGGGATAAGGTTACGGTCTACTTCAATGACAAACTCGTTGTAGACAACAAAAAGATGGATAATTATTATGAGAAGGACCAACCGATCTATGAGACGGGGCCAATTCAGCTTCAGACTCATGGCGGTGAAATCCGTTTCAGAAATGTCTTTCTGAAAAAGCTGTAAACCGTACAAAACAGAATTCGGAATCAGCTGTCCCCCTGGTGCGGGACAGCTGAGATCCGGGTGCTGTTTTCGATATAAGATTCAGGGAGGAGTTAAGGAATGGTTTCCTGCACGCACCGCTTATTTGTGACCGGCCTGATTTTATTGCTGCTGGTCGGCTGCACCAAAACGACTCCCGTTGAAGAAATCTCTGTCCAGTCCAGCGGTGTCTCCCTGAGTGATTCTGACGTTCCCGATCTGTCGGATGTCTGGCCAGGCTGGCGCGGACCGGAACGAAATGGACACGCCCCGGACCAGGACCTGCCCGTCCAGTGGAACGCGTCCAGGAATGTAGTCTGGCGTACGGATATTCCCGGACGCGGACACGGCTCTCCCATCGTGGTTGGTGACCAGGTGATGCTGGCCACCGCCGATGATGCGGATCAGGAGCAGATGGTGATCGCCTATAACCGCAAGGATGGCACCGTGCTTTGGGAAACCGTCGTGCATCAAGGGGGCTTCCCCTCTGACGGGGAACTGCATAAAAAAGGAACCAATGCGAACGGAAGTCTGCTCTGCGACGGTGAGCGGATCTTTGCTGCCTTCCTGAATTCAGGAAAAGTCATCGCGACAGCACTGGATCTAGAGGGGAATCAGCTCTGGCAGCAGGAACTGGGGGCCTTTAATTCCAAGTTTGGATATGCTCCATCTCCCCTGCTCTACAAATCATTCGTAATCATTGCCGCCGACAACCGGGGGGGCGGATACATTGCTGCCCTGGATCGTCAGACGGGCAAGATTGCCTGGCGGGTCGCGCGACCGGCGGTGAGTACCTATTCCAGCCCGATCGTGGCGCATGTAGGGGGACGGGATCAACTGCTGATCAGCGGCTGTGACAGAGTGGCCAGCTATGACCCGGCTACGGGAAAGGAAAACTGGAGCACTCCTTGTCTGGCAGAAGCAACCTGCGGGACGATTGTGACTGCCGACGACAAAATCTTTGCCAGCGGCGGTTATCCCAAGCGGGAAACGGTGGGGCTCTCGGCGGAGGGGAAACTGCTCTGGACGGATAAGACCAAAGTCTATGAGCCTTCCCTGCTGGCGGACGGCAAATATGTGTACGGTGTGACCGATGACGGGATTGCCTACTGCTGGTCGGCCGGATCGGGAGAGGTCATGTGGCGGAACCGGCTGCGGGGTTCTTTCAGTGCGTCACCGATTTTGTGCAACGGGTTGATCTATGTTTCGAATCTGTCGGGAGAGACGTTTATCTTCAAAGCGACTCCTGACGGATACGAAGAAGTCGGCTTCAACAAGATTGGTGATGACTGCTACGCGAGTCCCGCGGTGGCGGATGGCGAACTGTTCCTGCGGATTGGCAAAGAACAGGGAGGCAAACGACAGGAGCAACTGGTCTGTCTGGCAAAGATGTCTGAATCCAAAGCTGCCGAAACCGACCAGGCCAGGTAACCGTTGGTCTTACGAAACTGATTCGGACCAATTTATTTCTGATTCGGTTTCGTTTCCGGCAGTTTTTTGAAATGCTGTTCGGCCCGTGGGAGCTTCTGTGCCCAGTCGGGGCTGAGAAATTCGCGGATGCGTTTCTGATCGCGGGTGAGAAATGCACCGTGTTTCTGTGTGGTCCAGTAAGCGTAAAACTCGGTGTGAAGCCCGGGATCATCGATGCTGAATTCCCCCTGCTTTTCCCGATCCTGCAGCCAGCGGTACATGCCGTCGAATGCTTCGATGCCGGCCTGTTGCCAGAGAATTCTTCCTTTGCCGTAGGTCAGGTAGAGGTGTCGCTGGAACTTCCAGCGGTCGAGCATGAATCGGGCAAAGGTGCGACAGGGCATGTCGAGGCAGGCCTGCAGTTCGGTCTGCTGTTCCTGCAGTTTCAGCTTCTCTGATGATACGAGCTGTTCGGTTCTGAGTTGCTTCTCGATCGTCAGCAGTTGCTGGCGGATCATGTTCTTTTCTTTGTCATCCAGCCGGCGGATCTGCTGGTCGCGACAGAAGAATGCCGCCGCGTACGTGATTTCCTGTTCGGTGGGAACAAGCGACTTCCGTCGGTCGCTGATGTATTGTTCTTTGACTGGCTGCGCGAACAGCCGAAACAGTTCTTCGCGTTGTGTTACATTCTTCCCGGTGCGAAGCTGATCTCGATAGACAGCGCGACCCATCACAGTGCCGATCTGCTCATGTCCCGGATTTTTGGGATCTTGAGATGCGATCGTGAGTGACTGGCAGACAAACAGAGTATAGAGGCAGCAGACGGAGACGATGCTCCCCCTGGATAAAAAGGAATTCATTACAGGCCCTCGGAAAGAATCTAAATTCAGTGATACTAAACCGATAGAAGCATTCTAACCGCGGATCTCTGTAACACTAGTAGAATTCTATTATTTATGACGTTTCACACTTAATTCGCGCTTCCAGTTGAGTTTCTTCTCAATGGCGGCGATCATCATGCCGGCGATGTCTTTACCGGTGGCTGCTTCAATCCCTTCGAGTCCAGGTGAAGAATTAACTTCGAGCAGCAGTGGACCATGTTTGGAGCGAATAATATCGACGCCGGCAATCATCAGGCCGAGCGCTTTTGATGCTTTCACCGCCAGCTTTCGTTCGGTCGGTGTGATCTTGATGATGGACGCAGTCCCCCCCTGATGAATGTTCGCCCGGAATTCACCCGGTGCAGCTTCCCGTTGAATGGACGCGACGACCTTGCCATCGATGACGAAACAGCGGAGGTCCTTCCCTTCGGCTTCTTTGATAAACTCCTGCACGAGCAGGTTGGCACGCAGCGCTTTGAAGGCATTGATCACACTTTCAGCAGCTTTACGGGTTTCTGCGAGCACGACGCCGCGGCCCTGCGAGCCTTCCAGCAGCTTGACGATCAATGGAGCGCCTCCCACCATTTCAATCAGGTCGTTGGTATCGATGGGAGAGTTGGCAAAGCCGGTCGTGGGGATGTTGATGCCGCTCTTGAGCATCAACTGCAGTGAATACAGCTTGTCGCGGGACTGGGTGATAGCGACAGACGTATTCACAGTCAGAACGTTCATGCTCTCGAACTGACGGGCCAGCGCACAGCCGTAATAGGTGATGCTGGGACGGATGCGGGTAATGACGGCATCGAGGTCATCGAGAATGGTGCCGCCCCGGTAGTGAGCCTCGGGTTCGACCGCGTCGAGTTTCATGTAGCACTGTTTGATATCCAGAAACTCCATCTCATGGCCCCGCTCTTCTCCCGCTTCGAGAATCCGCTGGTTGCTGTAGAGTTCCTGGTTACTGGCGAGCACCGCGATTTTGAGTCCGCTACGGGTCTGTTCACGCTTGCCATAATGTTTATTCAATGTGTCGCTGGTGACCTGCCCCTGACAGAAACTGAGGGCGGGATCAACCAGCATTCGCCCGCTCATCGCTTCGCGGCCCAGCAGCATGCGATAACCCATGGAATCACGATTGGCGAGCGTGAGTTCAATTTCCCAGGCCAGATCACCCATCTTGAGTGTCGCCAGGATGACGTAGCGGGTTTCCGAAATCCCACTGGAACTTTTCACCACGCGCTTGTCGACGATGGGACGTTCACAGCGGACCACGGTGCGACGGTTATTCTGAAGGGGGTGGACTTCAAAACTGACCCAGGTTTCCCCCTGGCGGCGGAACTTCTGAACGTTGAAGGCGTGGATGGATGAAGTTTTGGCTCCGGAGTCCACACGGGCTTTGATGGCGGGGATCCCCAGGTCGGGGAAGGCGCACCATTCTTCACAGCCGATAATCTGTTTGTTTTTCTCATCTTTCATGATGGGGAGTGTCGTTTCTATTTAGAACCTGCCAGGCAGGTAGGGTTTAAAAACTTCGTGCAGGAGTCAGAGGGAATAGTGGTAGACGAAGTACTGTTCGTCCCGCTTCCAGCCCTCGGTCTGATACAGGGCTTGTGCGGTTTCGTTCGTCATCTCTGTGGAAAGGGTCAGTCGAACCGCCTGGAGTTCCCGAGCATACGCGATGGCGGCGGAGAGTAATGCTGTTCCCACCCCCTGCCGTCGACCTTCTGGGGCTACAAACAGATCATTTAAGATGAATGTCCGAGCAAGCGAGATCGAGGAAAATCCAGGATATAACTGGGTAAAACCGACGGGCGTTTCTCCCTGATACGCAATGAACAGAACCGATTCACCATGGTTGAAGCGGGCTGAAAGAAAGTCGCGTGCCGCCTGCAGATCACTTTGCTGCCGATAGAACTGGCGGTAGCTGTTAAACAGGGGGACGAGATCATCAAGATCTGAAAGAACGGCTTGTCTGACGGTGATCGAATTCATAATGCAGGCCACAAGTTTGAACGCGATAGGGGTGAGAGTCACTATGCGTAAAGTAGTCACTTCCGGCAGCTGTGTCCACAACACGCCTGTCAGTTTTCCGGGTTTGGTTCAGCATTTTCAAGTGTGAAATACGGATGAAGCCAGCACAAAAAAATAACATCTCCTCCCCGACAGTCTGTCGAGGAGGAGATGTTTACAGGTGTAAGACGCGGCTCTGCGAAGCAGACCACGGTTTTATTTTTCAGATGAACCAATACAGAACAGTTCGGTGCCGGTGCGAATCAGCAGGGCCTGGTCGACGGCTGCGGTTCCATAAACAGCGAGGGGACCTGCTTCCGCATATCCGGATTTGGGTTTGTCCTGCTGTCCCGGAGCGGTTTTGGATTTCTCTGTGTCTGCAGAGTCCGCCAGGAGTTCATTGGACGCGATGAGTTTAAACTGCGGTCCCGGGGCGATGACGTCAGTGATGCCTTTTTTGGTGAAGAAATAGATCTGGTCATCGGCCGCCAGGGGCGAACTCCAGCAGGGCCCGGAGAGCCTTTGGGCGTAGTTCTGCTTTCCGGTTTTGAGGTCGAGACAGAAGACCACGCCGACCTTGTTGACGAAGTAAGCGCAACCCTCATACGCCAGCGGTGTGCAGTAATAGGAGACTGCTTTTTCTGCTTTCCAGAGCACTTTGTAACCCGGTTTCCCCTCCTTGGTCACAAGTCGGAGGCAGCAGTTGGAATCGCTGGCATTCGCGCTCCCTGGATTTCGGCGACTGGTGGACGCACCAATGAGCACGTAATCTTCAAAGACTGACGCAGAGGGGATCGTATTGCCGCTGATGCCGGACATGGTCCAGAGTAGCTCTCCGGTCAATCCCTGGTAGCCATTCACAGTACCGCGGGCACTGACAATGATTTCCGCTGTACCAGCACGATCGGCAACGACGGGGGAAGTCCAGGCGACTCCTTCCTCTCGATCGGTCTTCCAGTTGGTTTCGCCGGTTTTCTTGTTGAGAGATAACAGATAGGAGGGACCATCGTGGGCAGTCAGCACGAATAGTTGATCTGCTGTCTGGGCCACTGAGTTTCCGATGCCATGGTTACTGACGAATGCACCGTAATCTTTCACGAGCGAACGATGCCAGAGTGGTGAGCCATCATGCTTGCAGGCGAAGACATCACCACTTTCATAGAACGCATAGATCCCCTGCCCGTCAACTGCAGGAGTCGGTGCGGCACGGGAGACCATAGAAGTTGATTTCCTGGTCTGGCTGGCTTTGAACTCTTTCGTCCAGTTCAATTTTCCCGAGGTGAGATCATACGAGTGCAGCAGGCAGGTTTCCTGTTGTGGACCTTCGATAGATGTAACGAAGACCTGATTTTTCCAGATCACAGGCGAAGACTGACCATAGCCGGGGACTGCCTGCTTCCAGCGAATTCCCTGGTCGGCAGACCATTTCAGTGGCAGATCGCGGGCTGAGGAAATATTCGAGCCTGTGCCGCGAAAACCGGTCCAGGTGTCTGAGGCATTCGCAGTCGTGATGGTTGTCAGCACGCAGACTGCCAGCAAAGTTTGAGCTAATTTATGATTCCTGGGCACAGCTGGGTTCCTTCAGGTGTGGGGGGGCCGGGGGCGTTACCAGATCTGCCAGTGATGTCTGATTCAAGGTGGTTTCCAGCATGGAAAAGGAATTCAGCAGATGCTGGTGTAACTGGCTGATCTCGGTCGAGACAGAATCTGTCTGGGAAAGCGTCTCTCTGAGAGAGGTTGTATTCACGGCATTGATAATATCAAGCAGGCTGGTTTCACCGGGATCACGGAGCAGCGTGTATCCGCCGTTATGGCCACGCTGCGAGCGGATGAGCCCGGTCCGGTTGAGTTCCAGCATGATTTTGGGCAGGTAGGCGTGCGGGACCTGGGTGACTTCAAACAGCTGATCGCGGGTCATATAGTCCGGATAACGAAACGCCAGACAGGTCATTGCTCTGAGAGCATACTCTTCGGTTTGAGAAATCATATTCATGGTGATCAGGACTCAATGGCGTATCTGTCGAGGAGGCTTCGGCAGGCGATTTCGGACGAACGGGCCTCTCTCTGATTGTGTGGGGGATTGCAGTTGCAGCAGTTTGTTCCGGCAGATGTCGTAACGAATCTGATCGTTCGCATCTTGAAAAATGGCCATGAGCCTTTCCAGGCAGCTGCTACAGCGGATCTGCTGTAATTCTGAGCGACTGATCTGTTTGACAACGCGGTAGGCCTCGTCGAACTGTCCCATGTGTTCGAGGAGATTGCTCAGTGCGAGTCTGTAATGTCGGTTTTCCGGATCCAGACTGACTGCCTTGCGGAGAACGCTGGCAACCTGTCGCTGCGGATAACCGAGTTGATTCATAAAGTGGGCCATCCCCAGCCAGGAATCGGCCTGATCCGGATCGCGGCGGACTGCTTTGCGGCAGGCCTGCAGCGCCAGATGTTTCATCTCGGAGTGCCGACCCAGGTAGGACGAGAGTGCGGGGAGCAGCCGATCCGGAATGTCATCGCGTTGTAAGAGGATGGTGAAGACCGACTGTGCCAGAGCCGTTTTGCCGGTTTCCAGGTAGTTCTTAGCCAGAACGTATTGCCCGGAAGCGGAGAGCGGCATGAGTGTGGTTGCCGTTTCGAGTGAATGGATCGAGGTGTTGTGCCAGCTGAGCGAGTCTTCAATCAGTCCTTTGAGTTCCCAGGCTTTTCCGGCATCGGGATCAACGGCGTGCAACTGAGTGATCTGGTCCAGAGCCTGGTAATGCAGTCCCTGCCGAAACAGATCGATGGCCACCTGAAGTGTTTGCTGTGTTTCCATAGTCATCCTCTCTGAAAGGAAATCATCAGGTTTCACCTGAAAAAGAGGAGAGACAAGAGTTCCCGGAATGGGGCGTATCCAGAACAGAACTCTTGTCTCTACAAGCGGAAAACTTGACTTTAATTCAACTGAATCTGCTCGATCGTTTTGAGGTGCCCTTTGCGTGAAGCGCCTCCGATCGCGAGCAGACCGCCGTTCCCGTCAGGGAGCAGACGATGGAAGAAACGAGGTGTGGCCAGGGAGCCCACCTGTTTCCATTGGTTGTTCTTCTGATCCAACTGGAAAACACCGCCATCCATACCACTGAAGTAGAGCTGGCCACCCAGGCTCCAGGCGGTGGTACCAAAGCCGTTCATGGTACTGCCGGGCAGTTCCGGTCCTTTGGACCATTTGCCGGTCTGGGTGTCGTAGACATCGACTTCGTGGCTGATATCGCCGTCAGCATCGATGCCTCCCATAGCGTAGATTTTCCCTTCGTGGGCAGCAGCGGAGAGAGCCCGACGCTGGAAGGGTTGCTTAATGGATTTCCATGCGGGTTTGTCTGCAGCAGCATCGAAGACCAGCATGTTATCCTGCCAGATCGATTCATCCCCTTTTCGCATCTGCCAGCCACCCACAACGTAGAGCTGGTCTCCCAGGAAGACAGCGTCATGTGAGGAGCGTCCGTTGGGCATTGCGGTGACTGGTTCCCAGCTGTTTTTGCCGGGTTCAAAGCGTTCCACACTGGGCAGCGATTCCATCAGGGATTCTTCTCCCTTTTTGTTTGTGACCGACAGACCACCGACCCGATAGACGCTTTCTCCGTGAGGTGCCATGGCCAGGCCCTGTAAGGGAGTTTTGAGCGGCAGCGTTTCCCAGTTCCTGGGCTGCTTGAGGTTGAGCCGCTGAAAGTTCTGCGAAAGGTTGTCGGCACTGTGCTGATGGGCGCGTCCGGTGTGGCCGGAATAGACGTAGAGGTAGTCTCCACTGACGGCGGCACCGAAGCTGGAAATGGCATCGGGCAGCTGAGGATATTTGCTGTCGACAGCAGTCGTTTCCGTTTTTTCGGCTACGGGCACGTAAGGGAGCGTCAGTGTGGAGTAGTGACGGATGCTGTCGTACTTGTCCCCTTTATGTTCGCCTGCTTTTTCTTCCACGTGTTTAGCGCGGATCGAATACAGACCTTTGCTGAGTTTGAACTGGTACTGACCCTGGTCGTTTGTGCTGGCGGTGACCGTTTCGCTGGTGGTTTCAGGACCGATGACTTTGACCTCTGCGCCAGCCAGCGGTTTGCCGTTCAGGTTGACCTGCAGGGTGACTTCTTCCCCCTTGAGTGTCGGGATAATTTCCAGGGGGAGCTGCTCAGCACAGGTGATTTTATTCCAGACCTGCTGACTTTTCTGCGGGAATGTTTTGGCGTAGTACTTGAGCAGGAAGTTGCTCTCGCCGCGCGTGATCACGCCATAGGTGTGATTCAGCCCATAAGCGGCTTTACCGGCTCCTTTGGGTTCGGGAGTGATGAACAGCGAGTCATCGCCTGCTGTCAGGGAGTAGGTCTGCAGTTTGCCTTTCTGCTGTTTCTCCCAGACTTTGATGCTGGTGAGTCGTTTCAGCAGATCGGGATCATCGGGTTCGGCGACCTCACCAAAGTAGAGCTGTACTTTGGCAGCGTTATTCTTGCCTTCGGCCTGGGGAAGCAGCCAGAGGAAATGGGCGTATGCCTGATTTGTCGCGACGACTGCCAGCAGGCAGAGCATGGCGGCGGAAAATTTGAGTCTTTTCATTTGAATTTACTTTCAAAAGGCGAGTAGCTGATTAGAAATCATCTCAGTTAGTTTGTGAGAGTGCAGAGTCGGTCAGCAGGCGGTGGTTCGTAAGCTTGATGGAACCGACGTTGCGATCGAATTTTTCGCCACATTCTACGGTCAGCATGGTTGTGGGCAGGTCGAACTTGCCGACCCGGGTGAAGGCAAACGTATTGCTGCGGTTGGACAGAATTTCGCCTGTCTGGGGATTGCGGTAAGTCACGGAAGTGACCTGCGGGAGCGTTTCGTTCTCTTTGGTCCGCAGAACGTCCAGCGTGGAAATCGTAAACCACGATTTATCAGAACGGCGATGGACTTCTGTCATGACATCCCCCTGCAGGCGAAACGAAACGTTCTTGCCGTCAATGTTGACCAGGCGACCGAGTGGATGATCGACTTCCTGATCAGCGAACGTGGCGGGGATTGGTTTCTGCTGATGGTATTTCCGATGTCCAATCACGGATTGCAGCTTGGGCAGGCTCCACTCAGAAAGTGATTCGTCCTGCAGCGTCAGCTTGATTTTGAACTGATTGTCTGCGACGAGTTTCCCGGTGGTGCACTTCCCATTGTAGCAGACGGTGACATCTGCCGTAAAACCGGGAAAGTCACGCCAGGTCGCCCGGGCTTCCCTGACCTTCTGGTACATCTTGGTCGCGGCTGCTTTTTCCTGCTGGGAATCGGTCGATTCCTGTTCCCGGGCAGGCGTCCATTCCATGGTGGCAGAGAGAGCCAGCAAAACGATCAGGCCAGCCAGGCCCCATTGTTTGAGTTCTCGCGTGATTTTTTGGCGAAACGGCATCGGATGTCTCCATCGTTATGAAGTAAGTAGGTTCGCGTTGGCGGAAAGTGGGGATTGAAGTCAAACTTCAAACAGGTTTATTTCTTAGCAGTCGATGTCAGGGCAAAGGTAAAATCGTTGTCTTGCTCTGCACTGATGGACTTGGTGAGTTTGCTCTGTTTGTTGTATTGAGAGGGGACTGTAATCTTCTCAATTTTTTTGATGCCCGCGGCCTGCATACGTTCAAATGCTTCCTCGTCATCCTCGGGAAAGCCGCCGTCATCTGTGGAGATGATTTCAATGCGGTTGGTGCCTATCACGGGACCGAAATCGACTGGGACATTGAAAATCCCCTCGCGAATTGGGGCTGAAGCCTGGGGACCTTCGTTTTCACCATCCGGAATAAAGCGGATGACACCTTTGGAGAGTGGATCGCCATCCAGGGTCACGATCCCCCGCACCGCAGCACGGGGGTATTCGTCAGAAGATCCACAGCCTGTCAAAGCAGACAGAACCAGGCAGAAACACAAGGTGAGTGATACCTGTTTAGAATTCACCGATCACCTCCCCGCCGTTTCGGGTTGCCAGGGCATCCAGCAGGTCGGCATCAATGTTTTCGGAGATAAAGTGTACCGAGCCATCGACAAAGACGAACTGTACGCCGCCGACATGGTCACTGCGGAATGATTTTCTCCATTCGCTGTCAAAGATGGAGTCGTCGGCGATATCATGAGGGTTAAAATCAGATGCAGTAAAACAGACTGCCGACCCCGGGTAGGGGTTGGACCAGTAGGTGAAGGAGTAGCGTGATTCACCAGAACAGCTACCAGAGCTGAATTTATAATCCGGCAGGTTATAGGCGGTTTCACCAACCATCAAAGTTGTGCTGGTGCCATCGGTGATGTCTCTGAAACGAACTTTTCCAACAGTGCTTTCCGTATAAACAATGGCACCATTCTGAACGGGCATCGGGTCCGGGGAACCTGTGGTCCAGTAGATATTGTAGTCTTCTGTCCCTCCACAGACCGCATAGTGTCCGGGGGCACGACCACTGTCACTTGAGCAGCTGGGTACGGCGCGTCTCATGGGAGAACTCGGGCACAGATAGAATGGCAACTGTTGTGAGGTCACATTGACGTTGTGAGTGGATGAGTTGGACTGATTGAAATCAAACAGGCTGTAGGCATTTGCCTGGTCGATGAACGGGAGGATGGAAACAAACAGGCTGCCTCCACTCGTATCGCTGATGCCACAGTTGGCGTTGGGTAGAGCGTTGTAGACGTCGGCATAGTTGTGAACGGCCAGGCCGATCTGTTTGAGGTTGTTTTTACATTGGGTCCGGCGGGCGGCTTCACGGGCCTGCTGGACGGCGGGGAGTAATAGTGCGATCAGGATCGCGATAATAGCGATCACGACCAGCAATTCGATGAGAGTGAAACCACGAGGGGTGCGACGGCGGGTTAGCATGACGTCTCCTTGAAAAAGCAGAACTGAACCAGAGTGATGAAGATTGAACCGATCCGGCGGATCAGCTCAACGCCCGACTGTTCTGGCTGGCTGGCTACTCATGCAGAAGCGTCATGTTCGCTGGCTGGCTGAATGAAATTGAAACTCAATCTCAATAAGGGAATGGTATAATCGCCTCCCCTGCACTGCAAGAATTTAGACAGCGAATTTTGTGAAAATTAATAAAATCAAGAGGGAGTGTATTAAGTTACTATTATGTAGTTACTTAAGGGGTGTGTCATGTTGTGGTGATAGACAGAAAGCGGGCGAAAAAGAGACGCCGAGAGCAAAATAGGAGAGGATGGTCGAGTATTAGTCTTGAGATTCATTCTCATGTTCGGCGATCGATTCCAGGAACGGAGCCCCGAAATCATCGCATTTTTTCTGACCCACGCCCCAGACTTCAAGGAATTGTGCCGTGGTTGTCGGTTTATGGCGGGCCAGTTCTCGCAGCGTAGCGTCGCCGAAGACCATATAGGGTTGAATCCCTTTTTCGGCGGCGATCTGCTTCCGCAGTTCGCGGAGCACTTCAAACAGCCCTTTATCGACCCCCTTCCAGTTCAGGTTGTCGAACTTATCGCGGGAACGTTGTGACTTTTCAGCCTGGCTGTCCTGTGTCGTCTGCATGAGCTGTGGTGTCGCTTCCCCTTTGAGGAGTTGCCAGCCGGTCTTTGTAATACGCAGCTGCTGGTATTCAGCGGTCTTGGTCAGGAATCCCTGGGTCACCAGCTGGTTGAGCCAGCTACGGATTGTCGTCAGGCTTTCCCCTTTCAACAGACCGTAGGTACTCAACTGGTCGTGTCCGTTATTGAGCACTTTCTTATCTTTGGAACCCTTCAAGACTGCTGCGGTATACGAGGCTCCAAAATTCTGATCCTGACGATAGACCGAGGAGAGGATTTTCTGTCCGATCACCTGGGCGTCGTCGACCTGCTTGAATTCCCCCCGGCAGAGATCGCAGGCGGTTTCGCAGTCCTCTTCCAGGTCCTGACCGAAGTGCCGCATCAGGTAGCGGTGCCGACAGTCGAACGCGTGACAGTAGTTCTGCATCGCCTGCAATGATTCAAAGGCGCTCGTTTTGGATTCGTCAGGCTGATCTTCGAGGATCCGTTGCCAGATCATCGCGTCCTGCTCGGAATAGAGCAGCACGCACTCGGCTTCGAGTCCGTCTCGCCCTGCCCGACCGCTTTCCTGTTGATAATTTTCCAGTGACTTGGGCAGGCCTGCATGAATTACATAGCGGACGTTGGGCTTGTCGATGCCCATACCGAAGGCGATAGTGGCGACGATCACATCGATCTGATCTTGTATGAAGGCTTCCTGGTTGGCTGCACGTTCGACATCGGGCAATCCTGCATGGTAGGGTCGAGTTTCGTAGCCGGCGTCATTGAGAGACTCACTCAGCGATTCCACATCGGCCCGGGAGATGCAGTAAATCACACCGGGTTCATCCGGGTGACGGTCGATGACCTCGCAGACCTGCGAGAAGCGATTGCTCCGGCGAGCGACGGTGTAACTCAGGTTGGGGCGATCGAACGAACCGATGAGCAGTTCCGGATCCTGCAGGCCGAGCTGACTGGCAATATCGTTGCGAACCAGTTCCGTGGCGGTGGCGGTGTAAGCGTGGATGCCGCACTGCGGAAAGATGCGTTTCAGTTCCTGGAGTTCCCGGTAATGGGGACGAAAGTCGTGCCCCCACATACTCACGCAGTGTGCTTCATCGATGACGATATAAGCCAGCTTGATTTCGGCGAGCATGCTGAGCATACTCTCGAGCATGAGCCGTTCGGGCGCGACATACAGCAGCTTGATCTTGCCTGCCCGCAGATCTCGAAAGACCTGCCGGGCTTCTTCCTGGTCGAGGGAACTATTGAGACAGGCGGCGGAGATGCCACAGACGCGGAGCGCATCGACCTGGTCTTTCATCAGGGAAATCAGCGGGCTGACAACAACCGCGGTCCCTTCCATACAGAGCGCAGGAGCCTGGTAGCAGAGAGATTTCCCACCCCCCGTTGGCAGGACGACCAGTGAATCGCGGCCTTCCAGCACCGAGGTCATCGCGGACTGCTGCAGGGGGCGAAATTCGGAATATCCCCAGTATTCGTGTAAGACATCCAGTAACGCGTCGTCCATCCCTGTTTCAGCCATGATTGTTTCCGTTATTAGTAGAGCGAAATTGCCTGTGCAGGCAGACCCCTATCGTAACGGCTGAAGCTTAAAAGCTAAAGGATGTAACGTCTCTGGAACGTCAATTCTTCTAGAGCACTTCGTGCAGTGGCTCGTAGTCGTCGACCAGGTATTGCGGACGTCCGGCGAGGTCGGGGATGGTGGTGCTGTGGAAATCGATGCCCAGGTGACGGTAGAGCGTGGCAAAGACTTCACCGAAGTGAATCGGACGGTCTGCTACCTGAGCCCCCAGACGGTCGGTGGCGCCAATGACCTGACCGGTTTTGAAACCACCGCCAGCAAGCAGACCTGCTCCGACGGCCGGCCAGTGATCGCGGCCGCCATCTTTGTTGATCTTGGGGGTTCGTCCGAACTCGCCCCAGGCGACCACGGCGACGTCGTCGGCCATGCCCCGCTCTTGCAGGTCTTCGATCAGTGTGGCCAGACCCTGGTCGAATTGTGGCAGGTGAGTGTCTTTCAAGCCGCCGAAGTTGTTGCTGTGGAAATCCCAGCGACCGAAGTTCAAGGTTACAATCCGGGCACCAGCTTCCACCAGGCGGCGGGCCATCAGGAAGTGTTCCAGGTTACGCGGTGCGCCATCGCCGTAGTTTTTAGGATCTCCTTTACCGTAGCGTTCCCGGACGGCAGGATCTTCCTGGGAAAGATCGAGGGCGTTGACCAGTCGATTGGAAGTCAGGATGTTGAACACCTGCTGGTTCATGTCATCCATACCCTGCATCGAGCCGCTGGAATCGGCATCGCGTTTGAATTGATCGAAGGTGGCCAGCAACTGCTTGCGATCGTTGAGGCGCGCTTCATCAATGCCATTCAGGACCATGTTCTTCCGCGAAGGACCTGAAGGCCGGAAAGCGGAATGACTCACGCCGAGGAACCCGGGAAGCCCCGGAGAACCATATGGGGGATGCCCCGTATCGGGGGCGAGTCCTACGAAGGGAGGCACCGCAGGATCAGCGGATCCCTGAATTTTGGAGACGACCGAACCGATGGACGGCCATCCGCCCGCGGGCTGGTTCCGAGTCGTACGACCGGTGTAACAGATGAATGAATCGTGAGCGCCATTGGGAGAACCGTAGACCGAACGCAGGGGGATGATCTTCTCGGCGATATTACCTAAACGTGGCAGATGTTCGCAGATCTGGAAGCCGGGAACGCGGGTGTCGATGGGACGGAATTCGCCACGGATTTCTGCGGGAGCGTCCATCTTCAGGTCGTACATATCCTGATGCGAAGGTGCGCCGCACATATAGATCATGATGACGGCTTTATGTCGTTTACTGCTGCCTGCTGTAGATTCTGCCTGGAGAAGTTGAGGCAGACTGATGCCACCCAGTCCCAGCGCACCGATTTTCAGGATTTCCCGACGGGAAATACGATCACAGAGCTTCTTTTCCGGTCCCCAGATAGACAGCATGAAAAATCCTTTCTCAAGGAAGGGCAGGAGTTTAGTGAGGTTATCGGGCATTGCGCCTGGCAGGAGTGATATCAATGATCAAAAAACATTGATATATGAAATTGTAGCACTTCGCGGGGCGGAATTCCAAGCCCAAACTTCAAAACTCGGCTTTCAGATCAGGAAAAAACAGCTGACATTCCAGACCTGGTAAACTGACAAAAGCCTGACAAACAGGAGAGATTTTAATACTTTCAAAAGGAATTCGTGCCCCGGGGGGACCAGTTTTTTCGTGATCGTGATTTCCGCAATATTTTCCTGCAGAATCCCCTGCTCTGACAGCTTATTCCGGGACTGATGTGGATTGTGATCGTCAGGATTGATCACAGGCTCTCATTAAAAACAGGTCAATTCAATTTCTGGAAATTCTCAGAATAGTGTTCATAAAGCCAAAAAAGATTTGAATTTTAAAATCTGAGTGAGAAAATAAGGGGAAGTACTTAATTTTAAATACGTTTGAAATCGAGGGAAAAGCCAGCGTTTGCTTACTGAATGAGATTCTGATCGCTTTAGTTCGGGAGATCAAAGGTGAATCCAATCAACTCTGAGTACAAGACCAAGCAAGCTTCCTCAAGTGAGTCGAGTGATTCTGAAAGTCCAGTAGAACTGGCTTCTCAACAGACTCCGTTGTTTCAACCCCCTCCCCCTACCAGTGGTGACTCTTCAAAACTGGACCGCTGGCTGATGCGGACCATGCTCGAAAAAGCCGGGAATCCGGAAGTCGAAGTGGTCTTGTGGGACGGCAGTGTGATCACTACGGCGACGACGCCCGTTTCGGTTCGCGCGCATATTCGCAATCGTAGTACATTATACAAGCTGGTATTCGATCCGAGTCTGTATTTCGGGGATGGTTATTCACAGGGAACCATCGAGGTCGAGGGGGGACTCGTCGAATTTAATGAGGCGATTGATCAAGGCACTCATAAGATCGATACGCAGGGATTCTACCGGGACCGGTTTCGTCGCTGCCTGGGCTGGTTGAAACGGAGCACCATCGATGCCGCCCGGCACAACATTCACCATCACTACGATATCGGCAATGACTTCTATCAGCTCTGGCTCGACGAACAGCTGGCCTATACCTGTGCCTATTTTCCAGACCCCGACGATACACTGGAAGCGGCCCAGATCGCCAAAATGGATCATGTCTGTCGCAAAGTCGGTTTAAAGCCAGGGGACTCGGTTGTGGAAGCCGGCTGTGGCTGGGGCGCACTGGCGATTCACATGGCGAAACATTATGGAGTGAATGTGCGCGCCTTTAATATCTCCCGCGAGCAACTTGCGTATGCCCGCGAACGTGCCAGACGCGAAGGGCTTGAAAAGCAGGTTGAGTTCGTCGAAGACGACTGGCGGAATATAACTGGTTCTTATGATTCATTCGTTTCGGTTGGGATGCTGGAGCATGTCGGCTTGAAGAACTATGAGGAACTGGGACGCGTGATTGCCCGCTGTCAGCGTCCCCACGGACGGGGTCTGATTCATTCGATCGGCTGTAATTCGCCCCGGGTACTCGACAGTTGGACGACCAAACGCATCTTCCCCGGTGCCCACGTTCCCAGTCTGAGTGAATTCATGCGGATCTTTGAGCCACAGAAGTTTTCCGTACTCGATGTTGAAAACATCCGACTGCATTATGCCCGAACGCTGGAGCACTGGCTGGAACGCTATGAGCAGAACATCGATCAGGTCCGCGATATGTTCGATGAAACTTTTATTCGTACCTGGCGACTCTATCTATCGGCTTCGGTTGCTGCGTTCCGCGCCGGTTCGCTGCAGCTGTTTCAGGTGGTCTTTACGAATGGAGCCAATAACGAAATACCCTGGACCCGGGCCGGTCTGTATCAGGATCGGGAGTCTGGTTCAGTAGAAGGATAGACCAGTGTCAGAGACAGACAGCTGTGATGTACTGATTGTGGGCGGAGGTCCGGGCGGTTCATCCTGTGCCTGGGGGCTTCGCGAGTCGGGACTGGATGTACTGATTCTCGATAAAGCCACATTTCCCCGAGACAAAGTCTGTGCCGGCTGGATTACCCCGGCCGTGGCAGAACTGCTGGAACTCGATCTGGATGATTATTCACAGGGGCATGTCCTGCAGCCCATTAGTCGCTTTCGTACTGGTCTGATTGGCGGAAGCACGCTGCACACTGAATATCCCGAAACGGTCAGCTACGGGATTCGTCGTTGCGAATTCGATCACTACCTGCTGCAGCGCTGTGGAGCCCGGACCCGACTGGGAGAGTCCTTTCAGTCGCTCGAACGGACAGCGGACGGCTGGCTGGTGAACGGAAATCTTTCTGCAAAAATGGTGGTCGGTGCCGGAGGTCATTTCTGTCCGGTGGCGCGCGAAACTAACGACAAACATGCGGGCGACCATTCCGTGGTCCTGGCCCAGGAGACCGAAGTTCAACTCACTCCCGAACAACAGCAGCGGTGCCGCGTTCAGCCCGATACGCCGGAGCTTTATTTCTGTCGCGATTTCAAAGGCTATGCCTGGTGTTTTCTGAAGGATGGTTATCTGAATGTAGGCATCGGCCGCGAAGGAGAGAAGCAACTCTCCACAGCCCGGGATGAGTTCACGGAGTACCTGGATCGGGAACAACGCGTTCCCAGGGACATCCTCGGGAAATTCAAAGGGCACGCCTATCGCCTGTATGGTCTGCAGAAGCGCACAATCATCGACGATGCTCTGCTGCTGATCGGCGATGCTGCCGGCCTGGCGTCTCCACAGAGTGGCGAGGGAATTCGTCCGGCCATTGAATCGGGGTTGATGGCAGCAGATGTACTGCAGAACTGTCAGCCGAATTTTGAGAAAGGACAGCTACAGGTCTATCAGGACCGACTGCTGGAACGATTCGGTCCCTGGCCGGATGAGCCCGCGCACAGCATGCTGCCCGATGTCTTCCGTCAGTTCCTGGGCCGACAATTGATGGGAACCCAGTGGTTTACCCGCAAGGTGCTGCTGAATCGCTGGTTCCTGCAGCAGCATCTTCCCCCGCTGGTTCGCAGCTGAGACAGCGATTTAACTCAGTTGGGACCATTCAAGTTCGATACCCTGCCCGGTCAGCTTTTGCTGGAAGTCTGCCAGTTGCTGTGGCGTGTTTCTGATCTGGCGTGGTGTCGAGTGACTGGTCAGCGCGTAGGCACACAGGGCGCCTGCTGCTTCGCCAATCGACCATTCCACGGGATGCAGACGATAGCAGCCGTTCGAGATATGTGTCGTTCCAATGTTTTTGCAACCCGGGATCAGGTTTTCGACACGTTCCGGAATCAGCGCGCCCAGCGGGACCTGGAATGGCACGCTTCCCATGTCGATGTAGTTGTCGCCTCCCGTACTGGGATGCAGGTCCAGATGGTAATAGCCGATGCCAACCGAGTCAGAGAAAGGTTTGGCCAGCAGCGGCTTTTGATCTTTGCCCTGCACTTTGAGACGTTCGTCGTAGGTCAGGTCCTGTTCCTTGATGGTCAGCTCCGCTTTGATGCGGCGGGACTCGCGAATGTAGGGATACTTTGCCAGACCGTCTTCTGTTCCCACGATGTCTTTTCGTAGACGCAGGCCTGGCCAGCCTTCTCCGCCGTCCGGACGGGGAGCCGCGGTCTGCAGCCAGTAGAGAAGTGACAGGCTGAGCTGTTTGGCGGCGTGGAGCTGTTTCTCCCGCTCTGCCGGGCTAACGTCGGTAATGTTCCCCAGCATATAGTCGTTCTGTGGCCAGTTGACGACGGTGATGTCACTGGCATACGAACCGGGAGTGAAGTTGCTGCGATCAATCATTCGGCGGTAGAGCCAGAGATTGAGTGATTTCGTGCGGGGCGCAGGGCTCTCTTTTCCAGAGGGGACAAACGAGAGGGCTTTGGGCTTCATGGTACGCGGGTGAGAGTAATCGAGTGAAAGAATCTTGCCGGACCAGGCGGGTTTGAGGGGAGGCACATGGTCTTTCCAGAAATCATACATTGCAGGGCGATCGATGGTATGATCTTCCCCTTCCCGATGATCCATGGCGAAGCAGTGTGTGAGGGCCTGGATGTTCTGCGGATTGGCTGTTTCCGGGGCATGCGGTTCGCCGGTCTGGGCCTGCGATTCTGCACCCAGTACGTATTCGGTTTTCGATAGCGGGAGCAGGTCCCCTTCTTCGCTGGCATCGACAAAGTAAGTACCGTTGAGTGTGACGGGACGACCACTGCCTGCGATCTGACATTCAACGCTTTCAATGCGGTCACCTGTGCAGGCTGCTGACACCGGTTGAGTGTTGACGAGCAGTGTGAGCTGACCGCTGCTGATCAGTGGTGCCAGCATGGACTGCAGGGCTGCGACGCCGACCCGGGGTTCATGGCAGATTCGGGAGACCGAACCGTTGCCCGGATTCAGGTTCTCGAGCTGACTGGCTTTTTTCGTCAGCGGATAGTGCTGTTTGTAATAGTCGCGGATCAGAGTCCGGAGCTGGGCGTAGCTCTGTGTGCGTCCAAAGGATTCAATCCACTTATGCTCATCCGGGGGGACCGCCTGCTGGGAAATCTGCCCGCCGATCCAGTCGGTCGGTTCTGTCAGAATCACCGAGGCACCATTGCGGCAAGCTGCGAGGGCGGCAGCACAGCCTCCCAGACCAGCGCCGATCACGACAACATCTGCTTTCAATTCGCGTGGCATTGCGGCAGCGGCACTACGGGACTGCATCGCCTGCAGAAAGCCAAGGCTGAAGATACCGGAACCGTAAAAGCCACACTGTTGCAGGAAACGTCGTCGATGCATGAGAATAGATTTCAGAAAACGGGTGAGATTGTCGGGGATGATTGATTAAGATAAGCGAATCACCGGTCTCACAGATAATGCGAGCTGATTTACTTTATCTTGTTTAGTATATCGGAAGCGAGACCGAACGAAAGTGAAGTTATCTGGTGAATGAATAATCGTGACAAGAAAAATGGGAGAGACTTTGATGCGGAACATCGTGTGCCTGCTGCTCATCGCCTGGTGTTGTACTCCACGATTATCATTGGCGGGTGACTGTTTCCAGATTCGTGTGATTGACGCTGCTACGAAACGGGGCGTTCCGCTGGTCGAGTTGAAGACCGTCAATGAGATTCAGTATGTGACTGACAGCAATGGGATCGCAGCGGTGAATGAACCAGGGCTGGTGAATCAGGAAGTCTATTTTTTCATTCGCAGTCATGGTTATGAATATCCCGCGGATGGTTTTGGGTACCGGGGTAAGAAGCTGAAAGTGACGTCGGGCGGGAATGCAGTTCTGGAACTGAAACGCATCAATGTGGCGGAACGGCTTTATCGCATTACGGGGGGCGGAATCTATCGGGACAGCCTGCTGACGGGAGTACCGGTGCCTTTGAAACATCCGGTACTCAATGCGCAGGTGCTGGGATCGGACAGTGTGCAGAACGCGTTATTCCAGGGTCAGGTCTACTGGTTCTGGGGAGATACGAACCGCACCAGTTATCCTCTGGGGAATTTTCAGGTTCCCGGGGCCATCTCGGAACTGCCCGAGCGGGGAGGCCTGCCGATCGAGCGGGGAATCAACCTGGAGTATTTCGTCGATGAGAGTGGTTTTGCCAGCCAGACCTGCCCGATGCCGGGACCGGGTCCGACCTGGATCGATGCGCTGGTGACCTTGCAGGATGAGTCAGGTCGGGAGCGTCTGTTTGCGAAATATGTGAAGGTGAAGGCACCGCTGACGGTCTACGAACGAGGGCTGGTCGAGTTCAATTCAGAAACGAACCGGTTTGAAAAGCGGAAGACGTTCGATTTTGACGCACCGCTCTACCCGGTCGGTCATCCGGTGCGGTATGAAATGGAGGGTCGTGATTATCTGCTGTTCGGACTGGAGGTCCCCCTGATCCGTGTACCTGCAACTGTGGATGCCTTGGGACGACTCAGTGAATATGAAACCTATTCTTATCTCCAGCCCGGGGCTAAGAACGATCTCTGGACCGTCGATCGCGATGCCCGGGGACATTTGAAATATACCTGGCGGAAAGGAGTTCCCCCGTTGAGTTATGATCTGGAGCAGAGGCTGATTGATGAGCGGCGGCTGCAACCGGAGGAGGCGTTTTTCCAGTTTCGTGATCTGAAGACAAAGCAACATGTGCAGTTGCATAACAGTTCGGTAGCCTGGAACGCCTATCGCGGCAAGTGGACGATGATTGCATCGCAAAAGAACGGGACTTCGATGCTGGGTGAGATCTGGTATTCGGAAGCTGACAGTCCTTTGGGGCCTTGGAAGTGGGGCCGCAAGATCGTGACACACGACAGATACAGCTTTTACAATCCGAAGCAGCATCCCCTGTTTGCCCGGGAAAACGGACGGCTGATTTATTTTGAGGGGACTTATACAACGCTCTTCTCGGGGAATAAAGTTAAAACGCCGCGTTACGATTACAATCAGATCATGTATCGCCTGGATCTGTCCGATCCACGACTAACTGCAGACCAGTTTGAGCAATAAAAAAACACAGAGCCATGTCTGCTCAGGGACTGACTCTGTGTTTTGATTTCGGTCAAACAGTCGCGAGCTGCTTACGAATCATCGCCTGTGAGTTTATCGATCAGGAAGTCATTCGTGTTTTTGTATTTCTCTGATTGCGAAACACCGGGAATCAGGAGATGACATTCCATGCCCGCCTTATCGGCTTTCTCTTTCATTTTGACACCGTAGACCGGGTGATGGATTCCGTGGCCGGCATTTTCTGAAGGGAGCTTCATGTTGTTGCCGTACGTCATCAGCAGTGGTGGATCGTCGGCGGTCACGTGGTTGTAGGGGGAGAATTCCTTGTAGAGGGCTGCGTGCTTTTCGTAGTTGTCCATGACTTCCTGCATGCTTTTACCACCCACTGATTTGTAAATCATGGCATGCTTGAGCACATTCGGACCGAGCCAGGGTTCGATGACCTTGGGATCGATGGAAGTCTGGCCCCCGCCGACAGCTGCTGCGGTGACACGCGTTGATTCACGCAGGACCGGGTCTTTCGCTTTGGGATCGGCCATGTCGTCATGGCAGAGCAGCCACATGGATGTGCAGGCGCCGGCACTACCCCCGGTCAGAGCAATTTTATTCTTGTTGATGTTCCACTCTTTGGCTTTGTGTCGCAGGAACTGAATTGCACGCGCTGCATCGTGGACGGGAGCGGGCAGCGGGGCTTCTCCGGTCAGACGGTAATTTACTGCCGCGTAGGAAATGCCTTTATCGAGGAAGGTTTTGATGTTGCCGGGCAGACGGGCTTTGTCGCCACCGATCCAGCCACCTCCGTGGATATAAACCAGCAGCGGTCGGGGCCCTTCCCCCTTGGCTTCCCAGAAGTCGAGTTTGTCCATTTTATAGGGGCCGTAGGAAACATCAGCATAGGTCGGTTTCGGCTGGTCTGCTGCCAGGGCCGTTGATGCCATCAGTGTCAAAGCCGCAGCGAGCGAGAGTAACAGGCGTTGCATAGGACGAGATCCTTGATATCGGGTGAAAATTCCAGGAGGTATTTAAAAGAAAACGAATTCCTTTCTGATCATCTTGCGCAGTTTTGAGATGGGAATCAAGAATCTAATGCGAGGAGTTCCTTTCAATCGCCGGACGGGCTATGATGCTGGAGTGTGAAGAATGAGCTGCTCTGGAGAAAACAACCGTTGCAAAGGGAGAGTGTTTTGATGAAACAATGGTTTCTAAGTGGATTGGTGTTGTGGAGTCTGTTAAGTGCGTCTCTGCTGCAGGCCGACGATGAGGCGCCAGAGGTTTCTCCCGCACGCGCCCAAGAACTCTGGCAGCAGATTGCTCCTTTTTTCGAACCCGGTTCAGAATTTGAAGGTGACCTGGGGGATTTGAAATCACCGCTGAAATTCTACGATGGCAGTCCGGTGAAAACCAAAGCGGACTGGCAGAAGCGTCGTCAGGAAATTCTCAAGACCTGGCACACAATGATGGGTGAATGGCCGCCCGTGAATGAACATCCCGATGTGAAAACTCTCAAGCAGGAGCAGAAGGAAGGTTATACGCAGTACACGGTCCAGTTCGACATTGCTCCCGGGCATCCGAATACCGGTTACCTGTTGATTCCCGATGGTGCGAAGCCGGATCACAGTCGTCCGGCTGTGCTGGTGGTCTATTATGAACCGGAGACCGGTGTCGGCCTGAAAGGTGAAAATCGGGACTTTGCCCGGGCCCTGGCCAAACGGGGTTTCGTGACATTTTCTGTCGGCCATGACTATTCACTCTACTATCCCAATCGCGAGAAAGCGGAGATCCAGCCGCTGTCTGCTTTGGCCTACGGAGCAGCGAATGCCTTTCATGTGCTGGCGAACCGCAGTGAAGTCGATCCCGAACGGATCGGCATCATGGGGCACTCGTATGGCGGCAAGTGGTCGATGTTCGCTTCCTGTCTGTACGATAAATTCGCCTGTGCTGCCTGGTCGGACGGCGGGATTGTCTTCAATGAAAAGCGTCCCAGCGTGAATTACTGGGAACCCTGGTACCTGGGTTATGAAGGGCCCGATTTCCGCAAACGGGGACTGCCGACGAAAGAGAATCCACGAACCGGTCTGTATAAACGACTCGTCAAAGAAGGCTACGATCTGCATGAACTGCATGCGTTGATGGCACCGCGTCCCTTCCTGGTATCCGGTGGTTCGGAAGATCCCCCCAGTCAGTGGCGGGCACTGAATCACACGATCGCCGTGAATGATTTCCTGGGATATAAGAACCGGGTCGCGATGACCAATCGTGAAAAACATTCACCGAACCCGGAATCCAATGAGCAGATCTATCGCTTCTTCGAATACTGGCTGCTGCAGGATCAACTGGATCAGCAGAAGTAATCTGAATGCATCTGGCGAAAGTCAACCGAGACGATCGAGCGTTATTTCAGATCGAATTCCAGATCTGACGTGCCCCCTTCCGGGACGGTTGCCTTGAAAGGCGAGGTGCCGAAATCGCTGAATTTGTGGGGCAGCTGATTGATGGCACCGACGTCTGCAGGGAATTCGCTTTCGGGAACCTTGGAACCATCGGGCATCACGAAATGTTCAAACAGGACGCGGTAGTTTCCGGGAGGTACGCCATCGCGACCGTCCTGGTAGCGGAGCATGAACTGGCCTGACTCATCGGTGGTGCCTCGTCCCCCCTGCCCGTTGGTCTGTCCATCGGGAAAGAAAACCACAGAGACACCCGGCACCGCCTTGCCTTTAATCGTTACGGTTCCCCAGGTGGGAAAGGTTTTTAAATCATCACGCTTGGTCTCTGAGCTGCCGCAGGCAGTCAGGCACACTAACGACAGGATACAAAAAAATCTTACAGCCATGGGATTCGTTTCGAATGAAATTTCTGGAGAAAGATCAACCGGCGGCGAAGATGCCGCCGATTGAAGAGTGAAACTGTCAGTCAGAGATTAGAATTCGCCGAGTACTTTTCCATCGGCGATGTACGAGAGATAGACACGGGTGGTGGCGTCAATGTTTTCGCTGATGAAGCGAACGGCGCCATCGCCGAGCAGAACATGACATCCGCCCGTGTGGAGACTTCCCGAGTAACCCCAGGATGCGAGATTTCCAATGGGGCCGGTGGAGTACCAGGTGTTGATGTTGGCTCCCGCGAAGTTGGTACCATTGCCAACCCATTTCGCGAAGCCCCAGGCGGTTCCTTCACCGTTGGCAACCAGACGTGTGGTCTCGACGACTGCGACGGTGTTACTCATGCCGTCGGTGACATCACGGAATTTCGCACAGCCATTAAAGCCAAACATGGGGCGTGAGGAGACTCCCAGTGAACCCCAGTTGGTACAGGTGGTGTATTCACTGTTGGTGCTGAAATCATAGTTGGTGAAGACACCCAGCAGGGATGAGTTTCCGGGAGAAATTGAGTAGTGAGTGCTGGAAGTCGTGCCGTAGACTTCGGGGGTCGCGTCGGAGGGACAATGGAAGGCCTTAACGATGGTCGAGACGACTTCGTCATTGGCATTTCCAGAAGCACCGGGAGCGACAATCGTACCACCGGCGGGGTTGTAGGAACCCGTAGCCAGACTGGCGTTGAACTTATTGTACAAGGAGCTCTGTTCCAGGTAGGGCAGCAGCAGTAACCAGCCGCGGTGATTCAGGGTGACTTTACCGGCTGTGCTGGCAGAACCCCCACTGCATGAACCAGAGTGAGAAACAGAGTAAGGCAGTACACCAAACGTTTCGTTGTAGTTATGCAGTGCCAGTCCCAGTTGTTTGAGATTGTTCTTACAGGTTGAGCGACGTGCTGCTTCACGTGCCTGTTGAACAGCGGGCAACAGGAGCGCAATCAGGATAGCGATGATGGCAATCACCACCAGCAGTTCGATCAGCGTAAATCCTTTACGTCGTGGTTTAGGACAGGACACAGAAGACTCCTTGCGAAAGAATGATGACGACAGATGAGAGAACAGCCGTACGATCTCTGCCAGTCATGAGAGACCAGCGTGACCGAATTGAGAATGTTCAGTCATTAGAAAAAGATAATAAATCTTTCTAAGCAAGCAGCGTGCCAAACAGTGCTAGCGGAGTTTCAAGCTGGCCGTTTTTTTGTGCATAATCAGATTAAAATAGAACTTTTGAGTTTTCTTGAGTGAATCTGCAATGTTGTCCGAAGTAGAATGAAACGGTGGAATCAATACTCTGTTCAGGCTGGATTTGCCTGATTATTGGGCAGCGCTACTCCGTCGTATCCCGTTTCAGCGTGGGCTCTGCCCTGCTTTGAACAGTACTGTAAATTGTTAGTCCCCGGCACTTTGTTCTTAACCCAGACGAGGTTCTCACCATGTCGACCACTACTCCGCCCGTCATCAAAAACTTCAAAATGACTGGAATCATTCTCTGTGTGCTCGGGGTGATTTCTCTGATCACACCCGCGATGGCCGGGACTGCAGTCGTGCTGGTGATTGGATCCCTGTTGATGTTTGGTGGGTTTCTCTACCTGTTTCAGACATCACAGGCCGGTGACACTTCAGGGAAAATGATGCACATCATCCTGGGGATTCTGATGATCCTCGGCGGCTTTGGTATCATCAGTCATCCCCTGTTCGGGTTGTCGTTCCTGACATTGATGATGGCCATGTTCTTCCTGTTTGAAGGGACCTGGAAGGTTCTGATGTCCTTCAGTCTCAAACCCGCTGCCGGTTGGGGACAGGTCCTGTTCAGCGGAATCATCTCACTGCTGCTGGGGGGACTGATCTGGGCTGAGTGGCCTCTCTCCGGACTTTGGGCCGTAGGGACCCTGCTCGGTGTCGACCTGCTGCTGACCGGATTTTTCCTGATCAACGTGGGAAGTCTGCCAGGAATGCCTGGGATGGATCCATCAGCGAATACCCAGGATACAGAAGCTCCGCAGCAATAAGCGGCGTGTAAACTACTGCTTCGGCACTGGTGGCAGTGCCGGGGCGGCGGGAGTGACCGGCTTCAGAACTTTCACGTTAGCCTTGGCTTCTGTGGATTCATCCGGTGTCTTGTAGCTTTTGCTGCCCAGCTGTGCGGTGCGATTGGGATCCATCCGGTTCCGGTAAATGACCAGTCCATCGATGGCATGATACAGGGCGGAATAGTTTACCTTTTCCCCTTTGTTATCGATGATATCGTTGGCCAGCAGAGAAACCGCTTTGCGAACCCATTCTTCATTGAGACGTTCATCGGGCAGCGCCATCATCAGAAATTCGAGCGTATGCCCTGTCGTTTCCAGACGCTCCTGGAAGTTCTCGCAGGCGCTTTTCTGGAAGAAGTAATCGTAAGAGAAGGAACCGTCGAGGTTCTGCATCGCCTTGGCTTCTTCAATGTAACGCTGCAGTTTCTGATCCGCTTCCAGCCAGTAGCTCGACAGACGATGCCCTGCATTCCGATAGGTGTTACGGGCATAAGCGAGTGCGAATAAAGCGTGTGTACCGCCACAGGGGGAGTCGTTGGTGATCGTGTTGTTCTGCATGTAGACCAGGTCTGACATGTGCCACTCTTCCCCTTTTTTATCGTACCAGACAGCGTCCGGTCCGAGGTAATGGACCAGGGCCCAGAGAGACCAGGTGATTTCTTCGTTTTCCTGGATTTCCTTCTTGGCATTTTCAACCATGTCTGCCACGGTGATGGGGCCATCGGGAGTCTGAACCTGATGATCCAAGGGGATGTCTGCCATCGCCATGATCGCCAGTGACTGATTCTTATGACCTTCGAAGGCGTTCTCTTTTGTGTAAGGATGGGGACGTCCGCCGAACTCGGTTTTCTGGAACCAGGGTTCGCCGTCGTAAGTGACTCCGGAAGAGAGCCATTCCAGGGCATTGACGGTCTGGCCATCTTTCTTGATCTTATAGTCTTTGCGAAAAGCCAGAATGCCGTGGAAGATTTCCCAGGGAGAATGCTTTTCCGACTCGAGATACTTCTGCTGCGAGACCTCGATGGCCTGCTCTACTTTTTTCAGCAGTTCTTCGGGGGACTCGAGCTCTCTGCTGCTGGCGACTTCGGTTTCCGTTTCACCGCTGGAATCTGCGGATTCCGAAGGGGATGACTGATTGCAGCCCGTTGTGAAACTGAGACCGGCGAACAGAATTGCAAACAGTGACAGACGTAACGAAACATTCATGATCGGGGAAATTCCAGGGATATTAACGTTTTTCAGGGATAATCGCAGGCAGGAGCCGCTGCAGGAGCTGAGCTCACCGGCGGCTGTCTGTTTGAATGTACCACGTAAAATGGCGGAAGTAAATCATATAAGTTGTCTAAAATGTCTATATTTTCAGTCGGATGACACCAAAGCAGGTGCTGTTATCAGTGTTAGGTAAAGATTGCAGGACTCAGGGACCGGTTTCGGGCATCACATGAGCTGAGAACTGTTACAACCGCACTGCTCCCCCGCATTTCAGCCGAGCGGTACAGTGAGCACAGCTGGTGTGTTCACCAGAAACGTCAGGATGAAACTGCTGAGCACGACTGGTGCCTGCGGACAAATGCATAGATCACTGCTGATGCTTACGACCGACGTGACATTCTGTTTCCCTCCCCCGTTCTGCGGGAAAGTCGGATTCTGACGCTGGTACGAGGACGATACGCAGAAGGAACTGTAACGGTTTCTCCAGCGAAGCCGACTCTCGGATACAGGCTCAGATACACAGACTTTGAAAATCAAACATTGTTTTTTTGACATGGGGGAAGGATGAACTGCTTTAAAACCTTTCTGGCTGTGGGAGTCACGTTGTCTGCGAGTTTCTTCTCTGCAGCAGACGCACAGGCCGGTGTTTACGAGTGCTTTAACGAAGACGATTTACTGGACTGCGTCCCCTGTGTGGAGGACTGCTGGACCGACCGTGTTTCGTTCTATATTTCCGCCAATAACTATGCTTCGGTTAATCACATGGAGAGTGGTGGGTTTAACAGCTTCTCCTACCTGGCGAACAGCGGGTCAGATAATAACGTAGCCTATGACTTTGGTCTGGCCCTGGGGACCCGCATTCCTATCGGCTGCAAGTGCAAGGCACTGCGTTTCGAAGTCGAAGGCGCCTTTCGCGATCTGGGAGGGCTGTCCACAACCAGTTTTCAGACAGAAGGTCCAATCCAGACCTACATTGTTGACTACGACGATCGCTGGAGTGTGATGACCAACTGCTGGCTCGATTTTCCGCTGAAAAACAACAAGACGATTTACATCGGCGGTGGTATCGGAGCGAACGGTGGAAAAGTGAGCATCGACGATACCTACGTGAGCGGTCAATCACGATTCAATCGCTTTGCCTGGCAGATCGGGGGCGGCGTGGCCTGGGATGTCAGTCAGCGAGTGACACTGGACCTGGGGTATCGCTACATGGATTACGGTTCAACCATGGTCGACTTGCATGCGAATTTCGATCCTACGATTTCGGCTGGCAATTACAGCGCCGACCTGACCTCACACCAGGTCATGCTGGGCATCCGGTTTAACTCGCTGGGGAACCTGATTGGTCGCCGGTAAGCGATTACTGAAGCAATCTGCCATCAGGCAAACAGAAACAATGAAGCAACACCATACTTGAACGACAGCAGTGAATGATTGATCCGCCTGAATCCCGACCCTGGGGTTCAGGCGGTTTTTGTTATCGCAGTCGTCAAGGCTTCCTTGCTCACTGTCAGCGGGCGGCTTAGAATCGAAGTCTCTCGATCGATTCCCCGAACTCAGCCGTAAAAGAGGAAGAGCCATGCGTGTGTGTCGTCTTGTTGCTGGATTGATGATTCTGGCCGTGTGCCTGTCTGCTTCGGAATCGCTCTGGGCCTGGGGGAAAGGTCATCGTCTGATTCGGCTCTGGGCGGTGGCCCGGCTCCCGGAATGGCAAACCGAATTGCTTGGCCAGGAAAATCTCACCCGTCTCTGTCGGGATTACACGTCGCTGCAGGACAAGCACGCCGGTGGAAAGATGCCGCAACTGGATGCCTACTGCCTGGTGCCGGGTGTGCGGCTCTCGCTGCATGATGTCAACCCGCCGACACAGAGTGCGACGGCCATCCAGTGGTACCTCAAGCAGATAGCCGATAACCTGAACGCGGGTAAAACGGATGAGGCGATGAAATACCTGGGCGTGCTCTGTCACTGGAACGAAGATCCGGGTTGTCCCTCGGCACACAGCAGTCCCGTTTCTGAGCTGCAACTCAAAACGCTGCTGCCTCCCCCCAAGGACAAGGCACGCTACAACTATCTGTTTGGCGCGGGGGGCTTCATGGATTCCGGCAATTATCAACTGGCGGACGAAGCGTATACGCCTCGACTGTTGGGACGGACGCGTGCTGAGGCGGCGCTGCGGATCTATGAGCACCAGAAGCTGCTGCGGAACAATGCCGCGGCGCACATCATTCCCATCGTACAGGACACGATGCAGGGAGACGGGACCAAAGCGGACGAACACCGGGGGGCAGCGGCCCTGGTGAACGGACGGCATACGGCGGATGTGATCTTCACCGCGATCTGCCTGGCGACAGACCACGTGGACGATCAGGAGTTTCTGTTCGCGGAACAACCGTTGACCGAATGGTTGCCCGATTTCCGGGGGCGGATGATTCCTCACCCGTATTACGTGAAGCCGTTCATGGTGAACCAGGCAATGGACGCCCGGCGGCAACTGCATCCCCTCAAGATTAATGAGACCAGATACGAAACCGGTTATGGCATGGGGACGCCGTTCGAGCTGGACTTCGTGCTGGCCCCGGGGAGTGTTTTCAAGCGGTTTACATGCGAAGTCGGACTGCATCCCACCGCGGGCAAGAAGGGAGCAGTCATGTTCGCGGTCGAGGCGAACGGCAAGGAACTGGTCCGCACCAGACCGCTGCGTGTGGGGGATGAACCCGTCCAACTGGACGTCCCCCTGCCCTCGGCTGAGGTCTTGAAGCTGTCGCTGAAGACAATCGCCGACGAAGGTTCCGAACCGAGTCATAATCTGGCAGTCTGGGGGCAGCCGGTGTTGAAGACACGGTGAGTCAGCAGAGTTTGGGAGGATGCTTTCTGTCTTGATCTTTAGATTTTGGAGAGAGCACAGGAGCGAAAAATGAAATTTGATCTCTCTGTAGAAACTATACTTAAGGCAAATGGATGGACCGAAAATCGGTCTGTTGACCCATCACCCTGGATCCAAACACTTAATGAAAATGGATTTGAAGTAACGCCTGATGTTGAAGCGTTTTTAAAATGTTTTGGAGGACTCCAATTTACACCTCCTATAAATCCTAAAGGGGAAATATAGACCAGAAGAACTTTCTTTTTCTCCTGCCGATCCAGTGTGCGAATTTGAAAGGGTGTCTTATTGGACAAAAAAATTGAATGAAGTACTCTGTCCAGTGGGGGCTGTATTTCGGAGAGCAACTCTGTGCATCGGCGAGTCCGGGACATATTACCTGATTTCCGATGTCGGAGTTTACCTGGCTGGAGAAACACTATTAGACTGCATGAACTGTCTCATCGCGGCTTCGACTAAGCCCACTGAAGTACTTCCTGCACCAGAAAGAGAGTGGAGAAGAGAATTGACAGTGTAGAAATAATTTCGACCAATTTAAACCAGTTCAAAGTCACTGCTTTGTTTTGCTGTCACGTTAGTCTTCACCTTGCCAGACAGTGGATGATAGCGGAATAGTGAAGGAGCCACAGAGAGGGCTGTAGATCGAAAGAACACCAAGATGAGAGCAAGTATATGGATATCAATACATCTCTAAGCAAACTCGCCGACTCTACACCCGAAGGTAGGATTCGCCTGTTTGCCTGTGATTGCTGCAGCCGACTCATTCCTGTTTTTCCTGACTTGGACCTAGAAAAGCTAATTCTGTTTGGTCAGAACCGAAGTTCGGGGAAAACTGATCAGGACTCGTTACTCTCTTTGCGAAATCATTTTGGCCAAATCTATAATTCACTTTATCCTGGGTATGGTGATCCGTCGCCCAAAACTCTTGCTTTGAGTGCGGCGGGTGAAGTCGCATTTACCGATTCTTCACTTGACGCAGCAATTAACTCACTGGAATTCTCGGCAGATGCAATTGCAAAGAAAGCTGCATACAACGCAACCGACACTGAGTATGACAGAGTGTATGACGACGCCTATGCACTTGAGCGAGGAGCTCAGTCTGGAATGCTGCATCGTTTCTTTGGTGTCTGAGCTTGCCCTTAACCGCATCCAGAAATTGATCTATTAATCAGGAATCTGGTTCCGAAGTCTGATTTACTTACTCATTTAATGTCAGTGATCAGTAGCCAGTGGCAGTAATTTACAAGCCGGACTATTCCTGCTCGGTCCCGCCCGGTTTGGCTAACGAGTATTGCCAGATGCGGCCTGTGCCGCCTAACAGGAGTGTTTCTTCCGCTTCCCCGGCGGCGATTGTCGCGATGGATGCGCATTGATCGTCGAGGACCTCCTGGTAAACCAGTGTTTTGTCCTGCCGGTAAACGTAGAGTACGGAACTCAGCCAGCTCTGGACTTCGACCACGACAGCAAGAAATTCCGGTTGTTCCTCCGCAAATCGCACAAGGGTCCCTCGTGCATGACACGATGCAGGGAGACGGCACCAAAGCAGACGAACATCGCGCGGCAGCGGCCCTGGTCAACGGACGACATACGGCGGATGTGATCTTCACCGCGATCTGCCTGGCGACGGACCATGTGGACGATCAGGAGTTTCTGTTCGCTGATCAATCATTGACCGAGTGGTTGCCCGATTTCCGGGGGCGGATGATTCCTCACCCGTATTATGTGAAGCCGTTCCTGGTGAACCAGGCAATGGACGCCCGGCGGCAACTGCATCCCCTGCAGATTAATGAGAACAAATACGAAACCGGCTATGGCATGGGGACGCCGTTCGAACTGGACTTAGTGCTGGCCCCGGGGAGTGTCTTCACGCGGTTTACATGCGATGTCGGACTGCATCCCACCGCGGGTAAGAAGGGAGCAGTCATGTTCGCGGTCGAGGTGAACGGCAAGGAACTGGTCCGCACCAGACCGCTGCGTGTGGGGGATGACCCCGTCCAACTGGACGTCCCCCTGCCCTCGGAAGAGGTCTTGAAGCTGTCGCTGAAAACAATCGCCGATGAAGGTTCCGAACCGAGTCATAACCTGGCGGTCTGGGGACAGCCGGTGTTGAAGACTGAGTAGGTGCTGTAGAGGACAAATGAGAGATGCCAAAAATAGTGAGCATTTCAGACGCGACTCAACCGGTATTGGAGGGATTTCCAGCCAATTGAGAACCATCGTTTGATCTCCCCCGTCAAAAAAAAGTTGACAGTTGAAATTGTGCAGTCGATAATCGGGGTCCAGTCACTGTTCAAAATTCTCTGATCAATCGCTACGGAGAGCAGTTCCAGGACGGCTATCGCCGTGAAAGGGAGATGCCATGCTTCGTCTTCTCGCCTCCACTGTTTTGTATGTACTTGGGAATGCCATTGGAATTGTCGTAGCTGCCCAGTTGTTGCCCGGCTTCTCCATCGACTTCTGGTCAATCGTATTCGTCGCGGCGATCTTCACGTTGATCGTGGTTGTGTTCACTCCCCTGCTGATCAAGATCTCGATCAAGAACGTGCCCCAGATGAGCGGCGGCGTCGCCCTGGTCGCAATCCTGGTTGGCCTGATCGGAACCAGCATGTTTTCCGATGGACTGAAAATCTCCGGCCTCACCACCTGGATTCTCGCGCCGTTGATCATCTGGGTCGTCGCTTTGATCGCGGGACTGGTGCTGCCGTTGTTCCTTTTCAAGAAGACACTGGAAAAGGTGAAAGAGTCCTGAGCGAGAGAGGCGGGAACACTTTTAACTCAGCGCATTAAAAAAGCCAGAAGCATTACTCTAAGAGATGGTCCTGGCTTTGTTTTATAAGTAGCGGTGGAGGAACTCGAACTCCCGACACGCGGATTATGATTCCGAATGCCCAAAATCATAACCTCCCAACGAGTAACGAGAACTGCAAAAAGTCGTTTACACCACAGACTCTAACTTGCAGTTCATTAAAGATTCAAGGGTGAATTACCGGATGACACTAAACAAACAATTTTACGTATTGTGAAAATAGTTCACAGTCAATAAAAGAGTTAACTAGTTTCATAAATGGGTCGAATTACAGGACATCTGAAGAAACAAATGAGTTTATTGTATGACGTTTTGCGTAACCGGGTGGCGACGGCTGACGTTGATTTCAAATTCGGCGTGAATCGCCACTCCGGTTCACGCTGTTGTTATGCAGCTACTCGAACCCTTTTTGATCTGCATAGCTGTCGACAGGATAGCACAGAAACGTACCGGCGTATTGGAGCGTTGCAGTTCCTTTGATTGCCCATTCCATGTGCTCGCTCAAGTCCCATGCCGGAACCACGTATGCGACGGCAACATTGGGAACCTCAGGATCCAGTCGGATGCTGTTGATCTTGATGTGCGGCCAGATTTCGCCGGGCTTGGCAATTTTGGGGAGAGACTCGTCGCCAATCATCTCGACCATGTCGCGATAGTGGCGAAAGCACGCCTTCTCGATCTTTGCTTTCAGGGGCGGTGTCCACTTGGGCATCTTCTTGAACATCGGGTGTGAGTAGTCAATTGGGGCGTTGTCGTCAGTTAGCTCGACGGGGATGTCGCAACCGAGAATTGGAATGTCAACCACCAGCGACGGTTTGTATCCCTTCTTCAGTTTTTGGGCGGTGACCTTATCAGCTGCTGCCGATGCCTCGGTGGGGCTCTTAAACGACTTGGTTTTTGTCTGTCCCTTTGAGCCGACTTTCCCGTAACGGACGGTGTAAGAACTCTCGTCGATAGAGATCGACCAGAACTTAGCTGACGAACCGTCGTGGAACTCGTACCAATTACGTGCGACCATCGCTTTGCTGCATAACTTGTTATTAACCTGCATGGCCTTGTTCTGATATGATGCCAGTATGCTGTACATGATACCGGGCGTAATTAGATCTTCAAGGCGTTTCTTCATTCTTGATCTATGTTTACAGCAATTACTTGCTGATATTGAAAAAAAGAAAACACAACAAGGTGTAAAAAAACATGAAACTCATTGAGCAACTCGAACAGAAACGTTCGTTTTCGCGGAATACTGGCGAATTAGTGGTTACCACACTGAAATTCACAGACTGATTCCCATGAACTCATCTCTGAAATCAAAGTACCGGATTGCCGTGAAATCAGAGGTTAATGATACAGCTCTTTCGTACTGTCTTCGCTGTGAGTTCACCTTCGTCCTGCCGTCGCGTCAGCCCTCACCCCTGCCAGGCTGAGGTTGCGAGATGGGAAAGCATTGCCACTGCGAACACCAACAAAAAAACGCCTGAACCCCAAGTTGGGATTCAGGCGTTTTTGATTTTCTCTGCGTGTCAATGACTGACACTAAAGTAGCGGTGGAGGGACTCGAACCCCCGACACGCGGATTATGATTCCGAATTCTGAAATCTCTAACCCATTAGAAAATAATGAGAAGCAGCAAGTGGAAAAAGGCGTTTACACTCCGGTTTACTTAAGTGATGATGAGTTGAAATATATTCTGAATTCTTGGAGGCATCTAACTGATGAAGTGCGTGAAATCATTCTAAAACTAGTTCGATACGCACAGAATTAGAAATTGAATTAGAGTCTTTATGAAAACAGATGAGTAAACCTTTCAAACTGCCCCCGTGATTTCGAAGTTTAACCTGAGCAACAGGTATCGATTAGCGAAATATAATCAGATTCGGATTTGACTTTTTTAATATTCCTAATGTTTCATCAGACACATCCACTTCATAAAGCTGTAACTCTCTCAGCATGGGAAAGTCGCGTAATCGTAAGAGAGATTTGTCAGAGATTTGCGTACCTGAGAAATTCAAACTTTTCATTCGTTTCATGTTTAATAATAAACTAATGGTGTTATCTGTGATCTGATGCTCTCCGGCGAGATAATATCCATCAATTGGATATGCAAATTCCTTCCCCAAATGATCACTAATCCAGTCCTGAAAAGGACGATTCCAGGCATCTGGATTCTCTGAGCTATAAAGGCTAACACCATAAAACGGTTCTGAATCAGGATAGAGCCGTTCTAATCTTGAAACTATTGATCGTTCTTTTAACACTCTCGAAATAGGTTGGCTTGATAACAGGACGGCAAAAATGACGATCAATGCACAAAGCAGGGAAACACGACGTCGAGTAATCAGATTATTAATCTTTTTAAAGTCGATCATTCCGTGCTCTTTCATTTCTTACTCAAATCAAAAGAGACATCTTCAGTAATTACCTAGTAGATTAAGATTTGAGCATCAGGCAATGCTTTTTTCAGCGTCGAAGCTGCCTTTATTGGAAAGAATCGATTTTGATCTAAAGCCAGATATTTCAAGTTTTTCATTTGCGCAAATCTTGAGACAGATCTGTCTGAAATATTCCCTACTTTGATTGTAATATTTTTAAGCGATTCAATTTTTGACAAATGATCTATTGTTTTGTCATCTACGTTGGTGCCTAGAAAAATAATCGTTTCCAGATTATCTAACTGCTGCAACGCTGCTGAATCATTTTGATTGAAGAAAACCATTTCAATGTATATTTTTTTAATTTGTTTTTGAGAACCAATCCATTCAAACAATTCCCTATTGATCCGTGCCGTTTCATGGAAAGGGCCTCCAAATATAGTTCCATCACCATTAATTATTAAGGTTTCTCTATTTTGACGTAGGCTAAAAGTTAGACCAGTAGATGGATACTTCACCAACACATCATTTTCTTTTTTTATTTCCTCACCACCCAATGGGCCTGATTGTTTTTTTGTCTTCTTGCTGTCTACACTCTGCGAGTGAACTACTGGTGTCATTGAAATCGTGATTAACAAAATGAAAAATCCTAGAGCAAAGATTTTCTGTGTCATTTTTAAAGTCTCCCCATGATTTTCAAATTGAAACCTCAACTTTAGTATCTGGCAAGAGTTTTTGTAAAAGACGGTCTGCAGTCCAAGGGATAAATAGATTCCGGTCCAATTTGAGATATTCCAGTTCTGTCATTTGAGCAAAAGTAAAAATAGACTCGTCTGTAATATTCCCATTGATTACCGTAATGCCCTTTAATGATTTAATTTTTGATAAATGACGTATAGCGTTATCTCCCACATTTGTATTGATCAGAGTTATTTCTTCCAAGTCGGAAAGCTGATCAAAGAGAGCTGTGGCTTCTTCGTCGAAATAAATCATTTCAAAGCACAACTTACGGGGATGTTTTGCGATAACTCGTTGCAATACTTCTTTGTTGACTCTTGAGGTTTTTGTTATCGATTGACCTTTGACAGCACCCTTACTTGAGACCTTGATAGTGTCTGCTGCTTTATCGTGATCGATCAGTAACCCCAAAGACCGATAATCGAGTCCGCCCTCTGTATTTTGGGATCCTATTTCTAGACAAATAAATAGCGTGCAGAGTAATGCTAAGACGATAGTTCGATATTTCATATTTTCTGCTCCTTAGAACTGAAAATGTCAACAAGTGAATACCTTCACAAGTTCCATCTTAGCATTATTAGCTGAGCTTGCCACGTTTTTTGCGGTGATACAGAATCTCATAAAGCCTGTAGTGCTTTACTTCAAAGATACCGAGTTCCCCTTCGTCCCGCCGTCGCGTCACCCTTCACCCCTGCCAGGCTGAGGTTGCGAGATGGGAAAGCATTGCCACTGCGAACACCAACAAAAAAACGCCTGAACCCCAAGTTGGGATTCAGGCGTTTTTGATTTTCTTAACGTGTCAATGGCTGACACTTAAGTAGCGGTGGAGGGACTCGAACCCCCGACACGCGGATTATGATTCCGCTGCTCTAACCAACTGAGCTACACCGCCGGATGGTGTGGGCGTCTGTGCTGGGACAGACACTCCTATCCTAGTGGAAGTTCGCTGGGGAGAAAAGGTTTCTCCGGTGCTAACTTCCTTAGATATCTCACGTTATCGGCAAAAAAGCCATTGAGAAGTCGCAAGATTAACAAATTATTGTTAGTACGCAAGTCAACCGCCGTTTTCATTCGAAAATGTCGCAGAAATTCGTTGATTGTGGGGCTTTTCCGGGGGCGTTATACTCGAATCTGCTCATTTGATACCCCTGAATCTCGCTCTGGAGTGCCCGCATGATGAAATCGCTCGCGTTCGGTCTGGTTCTCTCGCTCCCGTTCCTCTCAGCGGCCCCTCTCCCGGCAGCGGCTCCTGCAGAAACATCCCCTGCCCTTGAGACGGTCTCACGGACGACCGTGTTTGAGAAAGGCGAAGCCGGCTATCACGGGTTTCGGATCCCAGCGCTGCTGGTGACACCGAAGGGAACGCTGCTCGCGTTTGCCGAGGCACGGAAGAATAATCTTGGCGACAGCGGCGATATTGATCTGGTGCTCAAGCGAAGCAGCGACAACGGGAAGACCTGGTCTCCCCTGGCGGTGCTCTGGAATGACGGGGAGAACACCTGCGGGAATCCCTGTCCGGTCGTGGATGAGTCGACCGGGCGGATCTGGCTGCCGCTGACCTGGAATCATGGCAAGGACCATGAGAAGCAGATCAAGGCCCAGACCGGATTGGATACGCGGCGGGTCTATATGAGTTATTCCGATGATGACGGCCAGACCTGGAAGCCGCCTTACGAAGTGACCGAGACGACCAAGAAGCCGGAGTGGACCTGGTATGCGACCGGGCCGGGCAACGGGATTCAGCTGACGCAGGGACCACATAAAGGGCGGCTGGTGATTCCCTGCGATCATAATGTGACGCTGGACGGCAAGGTGGTGCGGCGGTCGCATGCGATTTACTCGGACGATCATGGCCAGACGTGGCAGTTGAGTGAGCCGATCGGTGAAATGACCAATGAATGTGCGGTCGTGGAACTGGGCGACGGTCGGCTGCAGATGAATATGCGGAGCTATCACGGGAAGAACCGACGGGCGATTGCGTATTCCGACGATGGCGGGGCAACCTGGTCTGACGTGACGCTCGATCCGACGCTGATTGAGCCGGTCTGCCAGGCGAGCCTGATTCGTGTCTCGTTTCCCAAATATGGAACGCCGGGGAAGTTACTGTTCAGCAACCCTGCCAGTCAAAAACGGGAGAAGATGACGGTCCGGTTGAGCAAAGATGACGGGCAGACGTGGGTGGCGTCGCGACTGGTGACGCCGGGTTCGGCCGCGTATTCCTCTCTGGCTTTGTTGAAAAATGGTCAGGCGGGGCTGTTGTATGAGCGGGACCGTTATCAGAAAATCGAATTCGTCGCGTTTGATTTAAAACAGTTTACTGCCGGACGTTAGGTTGTGGTGTGGATCTGGTTTAAAGGCTACGTCCAGACGACAGCGTTTCAACCGGGGCTAATGCCCTGCGGCTAATGGCTATATAAGTCAGCAGGAGTCCTCTCGCTGGGACTCCTTACTATTTTCTGAAAGATAAAGTGACCGCCGATGGATACATTACTTGATCGTTTTCTGCGTTATGTCAAAGTCGATACCCAGTCGGACGAAACCAGTCCCTCGTTTCCAAGTACGAAGAAGCAGCTGGATCTGAGCCGGATGCTGTGTGAAGAGTGTGAGCAACTGGGGTTGGAAGATGTGACGATCAGTGAGTACGGCATCGTGATGGCGACGATTCCTGGTACGGTTGAAGGAGAAGTGCCGGCCATCGGCTGGGTGGCCCACGTGGATACATCGCCTGAATTTTCCGGGACGAATGTGAAACCGGTCGTGCATGAGAACTATGACGGGAGCGACCTGGTACTCCCCGGCGATACCTCACGCGTGCTGAGGGTTAGCGAGGAGCCTCGACTGAAAGAGATGGTGGGTAAAACCGTGATCACCACGGACGGGACTACGCTACTGGGAGCCGATGATAAATCGGGCGTGGCCGTGATGATGTCCGCGGCAGCGCACCTGATGAGCGATCGCTCGATTGCCCATGGTCCGATCCGGCTCTGCTTTACCTGTGACGAAGAGATCGGCCGCGGAATTGAGAAACTGGACCTGGATGTGTTCGGCGTCTGCTGTGCCTACACATTGGACAGTGACGGCAGTGGTCGCATCGATTCCGAGACGTTCTCGGCCGATCAGGCGGTGATCACCGTGCGGGGCGTGAATACGCATCCTTCGGTTGGTAAAGGCGTGATGGTGAACGCGATTCGGATTCTGAGTGATCTGATCTCATCACTGCCTACCGAGACGCTGAGCCCGGAAACGACGGACGGCCGCGACGGGTTCATTCACCCCTATCATATCGAAGGGGGCGTGGCGGAAGCGTCAGCCCGGCTGATCCTGCGTGATTTTGAAACGGAGAAACTGGCCGAGTATGCCGGCCTGCTGGATTCACTGGCGCAGCCGCTGCGCGAGAAATATCCGCGGGCGGAAATCAAGGTCGACGTGCATAAGCAGTACCGCAACATGCGGGACGGGTTAGTGAAGGAGCCGCGGGCGCTGGAGAAAGCGATTGAAGCGACGCGTGCTGCGGGGCTGGAGCCGAACCTGAATATCATCCGCGGAGGAACCGATGGCAGCCTGCTGACCGAAAAGGGGCTACCGACGCCGAACCTGTCCAGCGGTCAACATAATCCACATTCCCCCCTGGAATGGACGACCGTGGAAGAGATGGAAAAGGCCGTTGATGTTTTAGTGCAACTCGCGATTCTCTGGGGCCAGGAACGTTGACGTTTTTCACGTCCAGTTGAGTCTTTCTGGCAACGGACCCGCTTTTTTTTCGAAACACGCCGATCTGGTTCCGGTTATTCCGCCTGTGGAACCTGGTGAATTCAATCAGACCTTGTGCATTCTGCTGCGCCTGATGTGGCAACGAGTTAAGACGATTCGCATCAGAAGGAAGTCGGGCGACGGCGCGCTGTTCCCCTGTCTGTTATTTAAGCTGTAGCGATTGTGGTGATTGTACCGCATCTTCATGAAAACGATTGTTTGACCACCGTTTTTTTGTGGCTTATGTTAAACATATCGGCAAGCTACCTGTTTAAATTATCGCTGTGCATTGACGTGTGCAGCGCTGTTCGGTGTTTTGCATTTCGTTTACTTGTGATGAGCCCTGATTGTGGTGGCCTTCAAGTGCGAATTACGTGCATCGGCATAGAGGGGGAACAATGTTTTCTACAACCAAGATGCGACTTCTTAAGAGAGTCTACTCGAGTTCGCTGTGTATCGTGTTACTGGGATGTCTGCTGGCAGTTAATACGACTGTCTCGTATGCGGACCCCGGTCCTCTGCCCATCGTCATTCCTGTCACTCAGACCCAGGCGGTCGCCAAGGGGGAAGAGTATGAACGGACGCGGCAGTGGATTAAGGCCATTGAGCATTACGAAGATGCTCTCAAAGAATGGCCGGACAATGACAGCATCAAGTACGGGCTGCGTCGTGCCAAAATTCATTTCGGCATTGATCGACGCTACCAGGACGACAGCTTTAACAAAGTTCTGCTGGTCCAGTCCCGGCGCGAATCATTCATTCTGTATGACGAAATTTTAGCGAAGATTCAATCGCACTTCGTCGATCCGCTGAGCACAACCTCATTTGTCGCTCATGGAACAGAAAGCCTCTACCTCGCTCTGGCCAACGATGAATTTGTGAAGGTGCATTTGAAGAACGTGCCACCAGAAAAGATTCGTAATATGCGTCGGATTCTTCGCGAGAGATACTGGAACAAAGGCGTCAACGGTTTTCACGGTGCCCATCAGCTGATCAACGAGGTCTGTGACCTGTCGTATCAGAACCTGGGACTGCGTGACTCAGCCGTGATTGCAGAATACACGTTCGGCGGCTGCAATGCCCTGGACGATTACAGTAGCTTCCTGACTCCCGAACGTCTGGGCGATCTGTACGACAACATCGAAGGCGAATTCGTTGGCATCGGTATCGAAATGAAAGCCGAGATTGGCGAAGGCATGCTGTTGATCAACGTACTGCCCGAGAGTCCTGCAGAAAACGCAGGCGTGCTGGCAGGCGATCATATTGTGAGCATCGATGGCACCGACTGTCGTCACATGACGACCGATGCGGCAGCGAATCTGCTGCGGGGCACCTCCGGCAGCCAGGTTGTTCTGGAACTGGAAAGTCCCAAGACGGAACAGGTCCGGTCGGCCCGCGTGACTCGCAAGGCGGTCCAGGTTCGCAGTTTTCCGATCGTGAAAATGATCGATCAGGAAAATGGAATCGGCTACATTAAAATGACCGGTTTCCAGAAAACCTCAGCAGCAGAACTCGACGCTGCCCTGCAGAAACTGCACGGCGAAGGGATGCGGGCTCTGATCTGGGACGTGCGTGGAAACCCGGGTGGTCTGCTCTCTGCAGCCGTGGAAGTGCTGGATCGATTCATCGATGAAGGCAAACTGGTTTCCACCAAAGGTCGGGTCTCCGATCAGAACTGGAGCTACACCGCTCATCGTCCTGGTACCTGGAAGATTCCGCTGGTATTGCTGGTGGATGAAAACAGTGCGAGTGCCAGTGAAATTGTGGCGGGAGCACTCACCGATCATCGTCGGGCGACCGTGGTGGGGCGCAAGACTTACGGTAAGTGGTCAGTGCAGAGTATCTTTCCGATTCGCGGATCTACGGGATTGCGTCTGACGACTGCCAAATTCTATTCGCCTCACGGAAACACATATGGTAAGATCGGGATCAAACCCGGAATCACGGTTGAGAAAGATGAACTGCGGACGGCCATGTATGGTGCGTCACAGGAACAGAAACTGGCGACAGATTCTGATATCAAGCGTGGCTTACAAATTCTGCAAAGGCAATATGCTGTAACACCATGATGGATGAACGTGCCGCCTGGCTGACCCAGGGAAAAGGAATTACTCCCAGCCTCCGCTGGTCATTTTCCACCGAAGCGCCACTCCTGGCGCTCGACCTGGCACGTGAAACAGGAGAAATACTGGCCGCCGATATTTCCGGCGGCCTTTATTTATTGGATCGGCAGGGGCAGTTCCTGCATCTGAACCGCGGGATCAAGGATGTGCAGCTGGTACACTGGAGCGATCACGGCAAGCGGGGGGCCGCGATCTACTCCGATAATAATATCTGCTGTTTCGATCGTGATTTGAACGTGACCTGGGCGATCTCCTTCTCCGTGGAATGCCTGGCGATTGCCATGGATTCCTACGGCGATTATGTCGCCGTCAGTCTGGCCAGCGGGAAAACGATCCTGATCGATTCCCAGAAAAAGAAGGTGGCCAGCTTTGAGACCATGAAGCCGCTGAGTTACCTCGAATTTCAGATGACCGAACCTCGCTTGATGGGGGCGGCCGAGAATGGCCTGGTCTGCTGTTACGATCTGGAAGGCAACTGTCTCTGGACGGAGAAGCACTGGTCGAATTGCGGCGGGCTGGCGATGTCGGGCGATGGTCAGCGGATTTACCTGGCGGGATTCAATTACGGAATCCTGATCTTCGATCATGAAGGCGATTCCGCTGGAACGCTGGTATTCGAGGGGACGCCGAAGGTTCTTGCCTGCGATTTTCAGGGTAACCGGATCGTCACCGCGACCATTGAACAGGAATTGTACTGGCTCAACCAGGAGGGCAAACTGCTGTGGGGCGGGATTATTCCTGATGAAGCGATCGAGGTTGCCTGCGACCCGTTCGGACAGTGGTGCGTGTGCGGTGCTAAATCGGGACTGGTACAGTGCCTGGACTGGAGTGACTCACTTTAAATGTGTTTGTGTGGGGGACGGTGCGAACATGTGATGATGTGCACTAACCCGATTTCTAGGCAGGATCGTAGAAAAGGGCCAAGGTCTATTTTGACTCTCCCCTTGCAAATGCTTATTATATAAGCTCTTCCTGCAACACATTTATTGCGTCTCACTTTCAGTTCCTGTTGATTCACACTTTCTCTCACACTGGCGACATGCGTTACTAACACCGGCGAATCAGATCATTTCTGGGGCAGGCGATGGCCAAGCGGAATAAAGATACTCCTGAGAAGAAAAAACGCCAGTCCGCGCGCGTGCCCAAGCTGGATTCGCTGGGGAAATACCAGATCGAAAAAGAGATTGGTGCCGGCGGCATGGGGGCTGTCTTTCTCGCCCGCGACACGACGCTGAATCGACTGGCTGCTCTTAAAATTCTGCCCCGCGACAAGGCGGAAAACCCGGTTCTGGTCAAACGATTCAAGGCTGAGGGCCAGGCGGCTGCTCACCTGCGGCATGAGAATATCGTCTCCGTCTATGATGCGGGCGAAGAAGACGGATATCTCTACATTGCCCTCGAGTATGTCGAGGGGACCGACCTGCATAACATGATCAGCAAGCGGACGCGGCTGCCCGTTCGGCGTTCGCTGGAAATTATCACCCAGGTGACGGAAGCCCTCGCGCATGCCTATCAGCAGGGAATCGTCCACAGAGATATCAAGCCGGCCAACATCCTGATTCGCCAGGATGGGGTCGTCAAGCTGACCGACCTGGGACTGGCCCGTTCGATTGATGACAACACCGAAACCAGCATTACCCGGGCAGGTACGACTGTGGGAACGGTCGACTATATGGCTCCCGAACAGGCTCGCGACAGTAAAGCGGCAGATATCCGCAGCGATATCTATTCGCTGGGCTGCACCTGGTATCACATGCTGACCGGACGGGCCCCCTTCTCCGAGGGAAGCCTGACCAATAAACTGGCCGCGCATGCTACCACTCCCCCGCCCGACCCACGGGAATTGAATGAACGCGTGCCCGAAGGGATCGTGGCGATCATTCACCGGATGATGGCCAAGTCCAAGAACGACCGCTACCAGACGCCGGAAGAACTGCTGGAAGATTTGAAGAATCCGAATCTGAAGCGTTCCAACGTCGACAATAATGTACTGGAAGCACTGGCCTCAGATGAATCGGATGGGGAACAGCCGACGCGTGAAGTCGATATTATTCTCCCGGCTGACAGCAGCGACTTTCAGATCAATCAGTTCATACCCGATTACAGCAGCCAGCCGGATGAGGACGACGACACTCACGCAGATGCAGATGGCGGGAACCGTCTGAGTACCAGCTTTGATCTGCAGCAGCTGGCGGGAGAAGTGGAACTGGAGTCCGAAGTCACGGTGCCCGGGCTGAAGCGTTCCACAAAGTCGACGCCTGAGAAGAAAAGCGAAAAGAAATCATCCCGTTCGAAATCGGGACCACAAAAAACAGTCGACCGTTCGCCTACCCGGCAGCCGGTTGACGAACCGGAAGAAGAAGGCTCCGTGATCTCCGATTCCGCGATGAAGACGCGGAAGGCGAACCGGACGCGCAAAAGTGAGCCGGACTCTTCACAGGGTAAGCGGAGTCGGCCTGCTGCAGCGGGCAAAAAACAGGCTCGACCTCAACCGACGAAACGCAGCAACGGGGGCCGCAAATCGGTCCGGGAAACGTCGCCGGTCATGAATGGCGACGCCGATGCGAACGAGAGTGAGATTTCACTCGACTACCGGCAGATTGGTCTGGTGCTGGGCGGGTTACTGCTGGTCATCATATTGATCTGGTGGGCTGTGGGCAGTATGGGGTCTGGTTCCGCACCGCAACAGGGACCGGGCAGTAATCCATTCGATCCGAATGCCGAGGCACCCGCGCCGTCCGAAAACACTGCGGTCGCCGCTGCGGATGAGCCAAAAGCTGATGCTGAAGCGGAAAAGGAAACGGAACAGACCAGTACCGAAGTCACAAAAACAGAGGAAAAGCCTACTGGTTCCCAATGGGAAGAGGCGGCTGTGCGGGGGCAGGAAAAACAGTTTCTACCCTCGTGGGGGAAAGGCTTTTCGGCGCTGACGGGGGCGAATGCCAGCCAGCCGGAATCTCAGCTGACCCTGCTCAAAGTCGCCCATGGATCTTCGGCGCAGGGAATCTATTCCAGCCTGGATGACGCGTTGGCAGAGGTAGCCAACCGCGGGGCTGTCATTCGTCTGTACGGCCCCGGTCCGTTCTCAATGAGTCCTCAGCGACTCGCGGGGATTTCGCAATTGATCATCATGGCTGCGGATTCCAGCCAGAAACAGCCGACCGTGATCCTGACTCCGGAGGGCGGTTCTGATTCGCAGACGATCTCTGATTACCTGAGTTTTTCCGGGGGGCTGCTGCGGTTACAGGGAATTCATTTCCTGTGTGATGCGGGGCGTCTGGCTGGTAATGGCGACTGTAACCTGCTGGCTCTGAACCAGAGTGATCTGACTATTCAGGAATGTTCCTTTTCGCTGACAGGAACCGGGACACGTGAGTTTCGTCTGATCAATTCTACCGGAGTCCCCCGCACCGAGACCGATCGGCCTGAGGGGGAGTCGCGAATTCTGCTGGAGAACTCTGTCGTTACCGGCAGAAAGCTGGAAGTGGTGCGCGTGGATCAGCCCTACTCCGATGTGATGCTTTCCAACTGTTATTTTTCTGTGACCGAGGCTCCCTGCCTGGAACTGGCGGCGTTGAATCCGAATCTGAATATCAGCAGTGTGCTGCAGGCGCGGAAGGTCCCCCGTACGCTGCGTGTGTTTTCCAGTACGCTCGTCTCTGATCAATCGATCTTTGAACTGATCGGGCCGGTGGCAAAACAGGCCCCACCTGCTGCCGAGAACCAGGAGACTCTGAAGACGCAGACCGACCTGATCGTGATCAATTCGGTACTCGTGGGAGATCCGCAGGCAAAACAGGCCGCGATGCTGACGCTCGTCGACTGGCCGCAGGATAAACTGCGCCAGCAGAGCAAGAGTCGCTTCAAGGACCTGGATCTGCAGCTGGAGAGCGTCATGTTCTGGGGCTGGCCGTTGTATCTGAGATCGACCGAACCGGGCAGTCCGCAGAGTACATTTGAGATTGATGCCCATCGAACCTGGCAGCAAAGCTGGGGGAAACCGGTAGCGGTCGAGTCCTTCGATGCTGATTTACCACCTAAGTACGCGGCACTGCGGAAGCCGGCCTTTGACAGCAGCCTGCTCAATTTTTCCAAAGTCAAAAATGTCTATAGTGTCTCTTCAGGCGGGATCGTACCCGGTTGTGACCCGAACCGTCTGGCGACGCTTTCTGCCGGCGAGCAGGAGCGCATTCAGGCCTATGTGAGCCAGCCTCAGATCGGAAAAGCGATCGCCGACAAGTTCGCGAAATCGAAGACGGTTTCCTTCGATATGTCGAAAGGAAATCTGAGCGACTTTCTCAACAGCGCTGCTGTTTCAGGACCCACCCGGGTGAATGTGACCGGACAGGGCGTCTGTTATACGGCTCCCATCGAGCTGGAAAACAAACAGGTGCAGTTGAATTTCGACACGCCCTCTGGTGCGGCTCCTTTGATTGTGGAACTGAAGCTGCTGCCCTCCACAGGGAAGACGCGGTCGCGTGATTCCCGCGGTGCAGGAGTGGACTCTTTTATTTCTTTGAAGAATTCGACTCTGGCGATTCAAGGTGGGAAATTTCGAATTTCCGCCGACCGGAAAGGTGTCGTTCCCCGGAATTTCGTTTCGTTGCAGAACAGTCAGCTGGCACTTGAAGATTCTGCCCTGGATGCGCTGCTGCTCAACGACAAACGCTTTCAGTCTGTTGTGCAGGTTGGCGGGGGAACGGGAAGTCAACCCAACCAGGTGCTGTTGAGTCGCACCTATCTGTCGACTTCGGGAACGATTGTTAACTCAGAGGCCACGCAGCTGGACCTGGAAGTCTCCGGAAGCCTGTTATTGAGCCAGAATGATCTGTTCGCGCTGGCGGTGAAGCCGTCGTCGAGTCCGCGGGTTCGGATTTCCCTGAATCAGAGTACCCTGGCACCTCGCGATTCGGTGCTGGCTTTTAAGGAAAGCGACGGTTCTCAATCTATAGGAACCGCTGCCCGGGTGCTGGCGGAAGAATGTCTGTTTCTGCCTGTGCCAGCCGCGTCAGGCGGTCGCTCTGATTCTTCCCGTTCCGCTTCCCTGCTCCGGCTCCCGCAGAGTCTGCAGAAGCAGGTGCAGTGGTGGGGTTCGGCCAACGGGTATATGGTAGAGCGGTTGCAGGCACTCGGGGAATCCGGTTCGCTGTCTGCGGGGGCTGGCGGCGATTTTGAACAGACGCTCGCCCAGGTGTTCGGTGATCAGGCAGATCAACACGCACTGGCGATGCCGGGCGGGGTTCTGCTGCAGGAACAGAAACTGCCTCCCCTGACGAAAATTCAGCCGGTTCACTTTCGGCTGCTTCCTGCCTGTAAGGCGGCGACCTGGTCAGACCTCAAACAGCCGCTGGGGGCCGATCCCGTTGCACTGCAGGCGATGCTGGAAGGCAATCCGCAGGACCGGGCGAAAGCGGCACGCAAAAAACGCTCGTTCTAAGGACTTGCTTAGATATTCGAGAGCGTGGCGTGGGGGTGATCTTCATCCAGACGCGGAACGGTCAGCGTGAAACGGGAACCTTTGCCGGCTTCACTTTCGATGCTGATTTCTCCCCCATGTTCGCGGATGATTTTCTGGCTGACTGCCAGGCCGATCCCGGTGCCGCGGGCGCCCTTGGTGGATTCGAACAGGTTGAAGATTTTGCTGATCTGATCCGCGGGGATGCCGGGGCCATTGTCGGAGACCATGATCAGGATCTGATCGGGTTTCGCGAGATAGCGAGTTTCCAGCAGAACGATCCCCTGCTCCAGTCCTTCGACGGCATCGATGGCATTGATGACGATATTCAGGATCGCGCGATGAATGCCTTCGTGGTCAAATACGCTTTCCGGCAGTTCCGGATCCAGTTCGCATTTCAACTGAACGCCGCACTCTTCGGCACGGGCCTGCATCAGTTCGTGCACGTCTTTGACCGGCGTGTTGATGGAGCCTGGTTCGAGGGCCGGCTTGCGTTCGGTGCTGAAGGTCAGCATGTCCATCACCAGGTGATAGATTTTGTTCTGGTTCTTCTCGACAATGTTCCACCCTTTGCGGACGAGGTCTTCCTCGGACTTGTTGAGTCCCATGTCGATCAGGTAACTGCCGCCGCGAACCCCTTGCAGGATGTTTTTGATATGGTGGCTCAGGGTCGCGATGGTCTGGCCCATGGCAGCAAAGCGTTCCGCTTTCAACATCGCATTCTGGAAGCGGTAGTTTTCAATGGCCAAAGCGGACTGACGACCGATGGCGACCAGGAGTCGCAGGTGTTCTTCGCTGAATTTTTCGACGGCTCCGTTCTTGAGCAACGCTTCGGGATGAGAAGTCGTCGTGTCAACGTAGATGACGCCCATCAGTTCATGGCGGCCCTGCATGGGGACGCACATGGCTTCGCGAATGCCTGCCTGCAGAATGCTGCGACCCCCTTCGAATCGTTGATCGCGCTGCGCGTCGGAGGTGCGGACCCCCTGTTTTTTGTTGAGCACGTAATCAACAATGCTGTGGGAGACCGGCATGCGTGCGCCGGACTTCTTCTCGGCACGACTGCTGAAGATCTGAGGTTGGATTTCACCCGACTGCGGGTCGGTGATCAGCATACAGCCCCGATCGGCGCCAACCGTATTGATGGTCAGGTCGAGGATGCGCTTGAGTAGTTCTTCCTGTGAAATGGTCGGGCTGACAGCTGCTTCTGCGATGCGGTACAGGGCCTGCAGGTCGTTTTGCACATCCTGCTGCTGGACAATTCCGGAGACATCTGCCGTGTCCAGTACCATGGAGTCAAACTCGTGATTGACTTCGTGGGTAATGCTGGACTGATTTGAATCCTCGCTGCTGATCAGGTCGATCTTTTCCGCCATGTAGCGGGAGTCTTCATCGATCGCCTGGCTGGAGAACAGCAGCAGACTGCGTCCAATTTGAATATGATCGCCGTTACTCAGCCGGGCGGATTGAACCTGGGTCCCGTTGACCATTGTTCCATTCGAACTGTTCTGGTCGGTGATGATGTAGGAACCGTTCTTGAAGGAGATCGTAGCGTGCTGACGGGAGGCTTCCGTATCCAGAATCCGGATCTCGTTTCGCACTCCTCTGCCCACACTGGCGGGATCTGTTCCCAACTGGAAGCGGGTTCCGAGGTCCACTCCCTGGATAACCAGCAGGGTCGCTTTGCCCCCCTCTTGTGCGTTTTCTATCAGCCTTTTCATGGTCTCTGATTCTCAGTCGATGACTGGACCTGCTCATCAGGTAAACGTACGCTGCACCGAATTCCTGCAACCTGTGCGGTGATACATGAATTCAATGTGCAGTCTGTTTCAGTCGAGGAACGCCCGGGAAACGATTCCGTTTTCCTGAGTTCTCTGTGAAGGGAAATCCTTTACAGAAAAGCCCCTACGGAGAATCATATCTCAACCGGGAGCGCTGTTCAAATCCCAACATCCGTTTAGAGTGAGATCTGTCGGGAGAATCTGAGCGGACTACTGGTGAGATCGGGGCTGATTGAGCAGGCTTTCAATCGAATCGATCAGCTCTGCGTATTGAAATGGCTGGACCAGGAAACGTGTGGACTGGTCGGTTTCGGGAGTGGCAGGAACTTTTACTGAACCGATGACAACTTTAGGGACTTCGTTCCAGCCCGGCTGTGCTGAGGAAGAGGCGGCCAGGTCGTCACCGTGCAGAACGACAATGCTGGGCAGTTCGTTCTCGGTGATGACATCACCCGATTGTGGCTTGCGGATGCGATTAACGCGGCATCCCTGGGGTTCCAGGACTGCTTTCAGAACTTCTTCGGTTTCGTGTAATCCATCCAGGACGACAACATGTTGACCATTTACCACTTGAGGGTTCCTTCCCATGACCACGGTAAAGCCTGATGAGCTCCACAAATCCATTTGTCAATCAGGCAGGTCGGAAAGATAGCCTGTTCCAAAGTTTGTGTCAAAATCAGTTAGGAGAGCTGAAATTGAGTTTTTGGAATTATGTAAACTTTACAACAGGGAGTAGTTGTGAGTGGATTACCTGTTTTACCAGGCGGTCGGAGCCGGGAAGTTCTCGTTAAACATCGGTTCCTGATTGATGTAGTCGTCTTCCCGTTTCATACTGTCCAGTTGAAGTTTACGCTGTTCCTGCTGGAGTTCTTCGCTGGTAATGGGGCCTCTGACTTCGGCCAGCGGTGCGACATATTTGGGCTGTTTGACTTTTACGTCGGTCGGATAAAAGACGCCCCGATCCTGTGGCGCAGCGGCTGCAGAGGCCTCTGAGGCGGAAGCGATCGCGGTTTCGGGGTAGATCCGCTTGTGATAGGTGCTGCTGAAACCGGCGGGTTGATGATAGTCGGGAATGTTGCGGCACCCGACCTGCAGACAGGTCAGACCGAGCAGAATCAGCATGTATCTGCTGTATTGAGGCACCAGGATTCCCTTCCGAATAACAGAAAAAGCGGCCCTCAACACGAGAGGGCCGCTTTCGTAATATCGGCGATTCAGGGGAAGGCTGTCGATTAAAAATCAGACAAATCCCGGAACCAGTGCTTAACCTTTGGCTGCCGCATAGCGTTTGGCAACTTCATCCCAGTTAATCACATTGAAAAATGCGGAGATGTAGTCAGGACGCTTGTTCTGGTAGTTTAGGTAGTATGCGTGTTCCCAGACGTCCAGTCCCAGAATCGGTGTGTGACCTTCTGAGAGAGGTGTATCCTGGTTGGGAGTGCTTTCGACAATCAGTTTGCCGCCATCGACGGAGAGCCAGGCCCAGCCGGAACCGAAGCGGGTAGCTGCCGCGTTGGCGAACTGTTCTTTGAAAGCATCGAAGCTGCCGAAGGTGGCGTTGATGTCATCACCGAGCTCACCGCTGGGTGTTCCGCCGCCGTTGGGGGACATGATGGTCCAGAACAGGCTGTGGTTTGCGTGTCCGCCGCCGTTGTTGCGGATGGCAGTACGGATATCTTCAGGAACGGCGCTCAGATCGCTCATCAGGTCTTCGATCGACTTGGAAGCCAGGTCGCTGTGGCCTTCGAGGGCGGCGTTGGCTTTGGTAATGTAAGCCTGGTGGTGCTTGGTGTGGTGGATCTCCATCGTGCGGGCATCGATGTGAGGTTCCAGGGCATCGTAGGCATAGGGCAGGTCAGGAAGTGAGTAAGACATACGACAAACTCCTTTGTGTTTCGGTGTAATTAGTCTAAAGTTGTGAGTGACTTTACGTATATTGCCCGGCGTCTCAAATCCAGTAGATCATTAGACATAAACCGGATCTGTGTGCAAATACATCCTTCACCCCCATTGTAGAGGATTATCTGATTCTCACAACCAACTGGTCGATAAGTTTTCACATTGGCGCCTGCAGCCTGCTTCCTGCCGATGTGCATAGTTGACGTTTAACCGGTGGGTTCTACAATAAAACCGTGCCGAAAAAAATTCGACAGAATTCTCCGGATTTGTAAAGGATCTGATTATGCACAGGAAAGCTCTGGTTGCTTTACCCGTATTCAATGAAGAACGTCATGTGATTGAGGTTTTGACCGAAGTCCGCAAGTACGCCGAGGCGATTCTGGTCGTCGACGATGGTTCTTCGGATCGGACTCCAGAGCTGCTCAAAGAAGTGTCGGGCATCGAAGTTCTCACGCATCCGGAAAATCGTGGATATGGTGCCGCTCTCAAAAGTGCCTTCGATTACGCGGTGGCGCACCAGGATGAATACGACATCCTGGTCACCATTGACTGCGATGGTCAGCATGAACCCACCCTGCTCCCGAATCTGGTCCAGCAGATGCGCGAACAACCGGCTGACGAACCAATCGACATGCTTTCGGGAAGTCGTTATCTGAAGCAGTTTGATGGTGCCAGCATTCCTCCCGAAGATCGTCGGCAGATTAACGTCGCCGTCACGCGTCGGATCAACGAACAGCTGGGCTTTGATCTGACGGATACATTCTGTGGTCTGAAGGCATACCGCATTGAAGCCCTGGCGAAGTTCAACGTAACCGATCTCGGCTACGCGATGCCGCTGCAACTCTGGGTTCAGGCCGCTGCTCATGGAATGAAGATCGTTGAATTCCCCGTTCCGCTGGTCTACCTCGAAGAAGAACGCAGCTTCGGCGGTTCGCTCGATGATGCGATCAAACGCAAAGCATACTACGATGAAGTGCTCGACCGGGAAATGCAGGCAGCCGGGCTGACCTGCTGTGCCACTGATTGTTGTAACGATCGTACCGATTCTTTCAGCGAGTGATCTGCCGGGTATTCGGTTCAGATCAGCCTCTGCGGATGCATCGGACGATTTCCCTCTGAATTCATTTCAAAAGGACTCGACAATCAGTTGTGCACTCATCAAACTGAAAGCCGCTCAACCATACCGCTCGGGCGGTGGTTCTGTTATGATAGGGCCGATTGACGGATCTTCTCGCCTGCCCGTACCTGATTTTGATTCATTCCGCACACCCGTAAAGCGTTGAAATGTCATCAGTGACTCATTTTCCCTGCCAGAATCCTGAATCCCGATTTACATCCAGTTCCGCGGTGCCGGAACCGGTATGGGAAAAACAGGATCTGCGTGTGCCCCGCTCCGACGATGTGGTCTTTTCGCGGCCCGATCTCTCGGAGATCATCGCGGATGCCGAAGCGAACCGCAGCATGTTTGAAGCCTGCTCCCGGGAACGGAGCGGCAAAATTATTTCCAGCCTGCGGAGCTGGGCCCGGAAAGCCGTTCTGGAAGAAGCGGCCCACTATACCAGCGAGTTGACGGGGACCCCTGTCGAACTACCCGCGGACCTCGACGAGCGTCTGCTGTTCATGACGGGGCATCAACCGGCGTTGTTTCATCCGGGCGTCTGGGTGAAGAATCTGCTGGTCGGAAACGTCGCCCGGCAGACCGGGGGCCTCAGTCTGAACCTGATCGTCGACAATGACCTCGTGAGTACGACTTCGATTCGAGTGCCCCAGGGGACACAGGCTGATCCGGAACTGGTCGAAATCCCCTTTGATGAAACCATTGAGAAAAAGCCCTGGGAAGAGACGACCGTCCAGAACCGGGAGCTGTTCTGCTCTTTTGAGAAACGTGTCAGCGAGGCACTCCAGCAGTGGCCCGACCTGGGAGCACCTCTGCTGCAAGAGATCTGGCCGGCTGCCGTCGCGCAATTGGAAACTTCAGATCGCCTGGTTGACTGTCTGACTGCTGCCCGGCATGCAATGGAATCCCGCTGGGGCGTTGAGAACCTGGAACTGCCCATCAGTCGTCTCTCTGAAACCGGACCGTTTCTCTGGTTTGCCTGTTACCTGATTCAGAATGCGAGTGCGTTCCGCAAGATACACAATGAAGTCCTGGGAGAGTACCGGAAGGTCAACCGGGTCCGCAGTAAAACACATCCGGTGCCCGAACTCTCTGAGTCTGAGGGCTGGGTGGAAACCCCGTTCTGGGTCTGGCAGGCCGGCGCCACTCGACGGCACCAGTTGCTCGTGAAACGGGAAGATCAGGAAGTTTTGCTGTCGGACGGGACGCGTGAAATCGCCCGCTTACCGCTCAAGGAACAGTGCGACCTGTCAGCGGCGATCGAAGTCTTGAAACAACTCCCCGCACAAGGCATCCGCCTGCGAACACGGGCGCTGACCACGACTTTGTTTGCCCGGTTGTTTCTGGGCGATCTGTTCGTGCATGGCATCGGCGGCGCCAAGTATGATGAAATGACCGATCGGATTTTTACCCGGTTCTTCCATCTGGTGCCTCCGCGATATCTCACACTCTCTGCGACCCGTTACCTCCCCTTCTGCGAGGCGTTTAATGTGCAGGAGTGCGATGAAACCTGTCTGAGACGGATCCTGCGGGATCTGGATTTCAACTCGGATCGGCATCTGAATCCGGAGCAGCAAAAGACAGCAGCTCCGCTGCTGGAACGCAAACGGGCGTTGATTCAGGAGCAGGAGGCTGCTCCCGATGAGGAGTTAAGCCCGGCTGCCCGCCGACGTGAGAACCGACTGCGGTTCCGCGAAATTCGCGAAGTCGACGCCGCCCTGGCCGAACTGACGACACAACTGCGAAGTCAGGTCGAAGAAGATCTAGCGACGATTCAGAAACAGCGGCAGGCCAACCAGGTCATTCAGAGCCGCGAGCTCTCGTTTGTGCTCTACCCCGAAGCGACGCTGAAGTCTCTGTTCGAGAAACTGGTTGTTGAATAACCGTTGCTCGAACCTCTCTCAGTTCCAGGTTACTCCCCTGCTTTGTGGATCCGTTCAAACAGGAACTGATGGCGGGAGTTGAATAACTGCCGATATCCCAGCACGACGGAGATGACCGTCCCCAGTGCGGTGCCGGATGCGATCAGGAACATGATCACAATCTGGTACTTCACCGATTCCAGCGGACTGGCACCGGCGAGAATCTGTCCCGTCATCATTCCGGGCAGCGAGACCAGCCCGACGACCATCATGGAATTGATAATCGGCGTCATGCCGGAGCGGACCGCATTCTGCAGAGCCTGTCGGGCCGCTTCATTGCGGGTGGCACCCAGCGTCAGTTTGAGTTCCACCTCAGCCCGGCGGAGAACGAGTTCTTCACTGAGTCGATCCAGGCCCAGTGAAATTCCATTGAGGGTATTCCCGAGGATCATTCCCAGTAAGGGGATCAGATATTGCGCGGGACTGTCGGACCAGCTGTGCGGCGGAATGACGACCGTCAATGCGAAGCCGGTCACCAGCCAGGAACTGGCGAAGACCGCGACAATGCTGTTAAGCCAGATGCCCGGGTAGCGCCGCTGGGAACGTTGTACCGCGGTGATCCCCGCGATGAGCGTCATCGTAAACATGAGCGCGGCGATGACCGACCACCAGGAGAGCTCGAAGATCCACTCCAGGATCAATCCGATCAGCAGCAGTTGCACGATAGAGCGGAGCGTGGCTATCAGTAACCGCTTCTCCATGTCGAGCTTGAGCCAGATGGAGATGATACCGTTCACCAGGACCAGCGACGTGGCCAGAACCAGATTCAGGGTTGTTAAGTCGTACATGAAACTTGCTCGGGACAGACTGGGGGATGCGGGTTCAACAGAAACGCAAATCAGTTTACGAACAGGGATTGTAGCAGAGGTTGCTTCATTTTTTCATCTCGGGGGCTTAACCGGATCTTTAATTTGCAGTGTTTTCCCGTCTTTTCTGAATTCGCGAGACCTTAACTTTCCATTCATCAGCAGCGAATAATTATCTGGTAGTATCCCACGCCATAATGAAATCAGAAAAACATACTGAGGTGCACACAGCCGGAGTTGTGCCAGGCATGCAGGGCATGCGTTATCGCGGAGCAATGTCATTAAGGAGGATGATATGATCGTGTCCGAGGAACGGGAATCCACAACGGCTGGTCGCGAGATACGCACGATATTTGTCAGCGATGTCCACCTGGGCTGCATGCACTCACGGGCGGAAGAATTTCTCGCCTTTCTGAAAGCCCACAAGCCTGAGTCCCTGTATCTGGTGGGGGACCTGATCGATGGCTGGAAGCTTCGCAAAAAATGGCGCTGGCCGGAAAGCTATAACGCGATCCTCGATCGTGTCGAAGAACTGAGTGCCTCGGGGACTGAAGTCTTTTATACCCCTGGAAACCACGATAATTTTCTCCGCGATTTCGGCAAGCGGTTCGGCTTTGTAACTCTCTCCGATGAGTTCGTGCATATCACGGCGGACGGGCGACGTTTCCTGATTATCCACGGAGACCAGTTCGATAAATTCGAGACCGGCGCCCAGTGGCTCTCGGTGCTCGGATCGTTCGCGTATGACATTCTACTGACGGCGAATACCCTGTTTAACCGTGTCTTTCGACGCAAGGGGCAGGCGAAGTTCGCGCTCTCTTCCGCCATCAAGTCACGGGTTAAACAGCTGATGCGGTTCATCAGTGATTTTGAACAGAAGCTGGCCAGCCATGCCCGCAAGCGGTTATGCGAGGGCATTATCTGTGGTCACATTCATGCGCCCAATATTCTCGATATTGACGGGATTAACTACTGCAATACCGGGGACTGGGTCGAGCACTGCACTGCCCTGATTGAATACAGCGACGGCGCGTTGGAGATTGTGTACTTCGATCAGAATGTCGCCCCCGTGAAGAAACCAACTGTGAAAACCAGGACCGCGGACCAGGGGGGGGAGACCCCAGGTCGAGGTCGAAATGTCAGGACTGCTGAGTCGGTTCTGGAAACGTTGTCATCCCCTCAGGTTGATCAGACGCTGATCAGCCTTTTTTTATTGTCCAGTCGGAGCAGATTCCATGATTGCAGAACGGATCAGTCGTAAGAGTTTTCAATGGGTTCATCAGGGAAACCTCGTTTATAACACCTGCTGGGAGGACCCGCGCCTGGACCGCGAAGCGTTAAAACTCGGACCGGACGATGAAGTCATGGTGATTACATCCGCAGGGTGTAATGCCCTGGATTATCTGCTCGACGAACCGCGACGGGTGCATGCGGTGGATGTGAATCCCAAGCAGAATGCGTTGCTCGAACTGAAGCTGGCTGCGATTCGCAACCTGGAGTTCGAAGACTTTTTCGATCTGTTCGGTCGCGGGAATTCTGCCAACTGGGAGCATCTGTATGGTCAGAAGCTGCGGTGCGAGCTGTCTGTGCTCACACGGAAATACTGGGACCGGCATGGGGATTTCTTCTCCAGCGAAGGCAAACGCCCCAGCTTTTATTTTCGCGGCTCTTCCGGCCTGTTTGCCTGGATGGTCAACGGGTATATCGACCGGGTGGCTAAGATCCGGGAAGATATTAATTCCCTGCTCTCCGCACAGGACATCGATGAGCAGACCTCGATTTACCAGTCGCGCAATCTGAATGAACAGCTCTGGACGCGGATGATCAAATGGTGGATGCGTCGCGATCTGACGCTGTCGATGCTGGGTGTGCCCCGGGCGCAACGGACTCAGATCGATCAGGGCTATCCGGGCGGGATTGTGCAGTTCGTGATCGATCGGATTGAGACGGTCTTCACCAGTCGGTCTCTGCGGGATAACTATTTCTGGCGCGTCTATCTGACGGGCAGTTATGATCCCGAATGTTGTCCGGAGTATCTCAAACGCGAAAACTATGAACGGCTCAAAGGGGGACTGGTCGACCGGATCAGCGTGAATACGAATACCGTGGAAGGGTTCCTGAATCAGCACCAGGGGACGATTTCCCGATATGTGCTGCTGGACCATATGGACTGGATGGCTGGAGCACAGCCACAACTGCTGCAGAGTGAGTGGCAGGCGATTGTGAACCGGGCGGCAGAAGAGACGCGTATTATCTGGCGGAGCGCAGGTATGCAGGTCGATTTCATCGATCCCCTGCAGGTGCAGCACCAGGGAGAGACAACCCGAGTGGGAGAAATGCTCCGTTACCAGAGTCAACTCGCGGACGAACTGCACGAGCGGGATCGCGTGAATACGTACGGTAGTTTTTATATCGCCGATCTGCAGGTCTGATCTGATGCCGAAGAAGAAGCGGCTTTTACTCGCGCGGAAAGGAATCGTCCGATGAGTTATCTGAGTGGACGCTGGAATGATGTCCGGACGCTGTGGCATTTGCTGGCTTCACGGATCGAAGGGCAGACGCACGCCGAGCGGCTGGACTCTTTCTATTCCGGACAGGCAGCGGGCTATGATCAGTTTCGACGGAAACTGCTGCATGGTCGCTGTGAGTTGTTCGAGAGTCTGCCGGTTCCTGAGAAGGGCGTCTGGGTCGATCTGGGAGCCGGGACGGGAGAAAATGCTGAACTGTGGGGAGCTCGCCTGCAGGAGTTTCGTCAGGTTTACCTGGTCGATCTCTGTCAGCCTCTCCTGGATGTCTGTCAGCAGCGGATTACGGACCGGGGCTGGGAACGGGTGTCTGCGGTTTGCGCGGATGCCACACAGTTCGCACCTGCGGAAACGGAGGTGGACCTCGTGACGTTTTCCTATTCCCTGACGATGATTCCCGACTGGTTTCAGGCGGTGAATCGGGCCTGGGAGTTATTGCGGCCGGGGGGGATGCTGGCGATCGTCGATTTTTATGTCTCCCGAAAATACCCCGCTGAAACCCTGCGACGGCACAACTGGTTTCAGCGTCATTTCTGGCCGACCTGGTTTGCGGGAGACAATGTGTTTCTGAATGCGGACCACCTGCCTTACCTGCTCGACCGGTTTGAACTGGTTTCACTGAAAGAGTGTCAGGGAAGTCTGCCGTTCGTGCCTCTACTGAAAGTACCTTATTACAGTCTGATTGCCCGTAAGCCCGCCTGAGGATTAAACGGAATCTATTGTGACTGTCGTCGGCTGCCCTCTGCGCTCGGTTCCGATTCTGTTATGATACGCGCTGCGTCACGACTGAGAATCAGAGCCACGTACAGGATACCGACCAGATGTTGATTGAATCGCTGCAGAATCCATCGCTCTTCGCACATGAGGTAGACGACTTCCAGGTCCTGGAGACGCACATCTCCTGGGTGCTGTTGACGGGGCCGTATGCATATAAACTCAAAAAGCCGGTCGATCTGGGCTTTGTGAATTTCACCACACTCGCTTTGCGGAAGCAGTACTGCCACGAAGAAATTCGGCTGAATCGACGTCTCGCCCCTGATCTGTATCTCAAGGTGATTCCCATCACCGGGACCGAAGCGGCACCGGAACTGGATGGCGCGGGGGAAGTCATCGATTACGCGGTGCAGATGGTGCAGTTTTCTCAAGATGATCTGCTGAGTAAAGCGATTGGTGAAGATCGGTTAACCGCCGGGCACATCGATCGACTGGCTGAAGAAGTCGCGGAGTTTCACGGCCGGGCTGCGGTCGCCGGAAGTGATTTGCCTTATGGAACGCCGGATAAGGTTATGGCGCCCGTTAAGGAAAACTTTCGGCACGTGGACGAATTGTTCGGCAATGATGACGATGTCCGCGAAATGGTGGAGCAGATTCGTGCCGAGAATGACTGCTGGCATGAATCCGCAAAAGGCTTGCTGGCGGAGCGGAAATCGCAGGGCTTTATACGGGAATGTCACGGCGATATGCACCTGGGGAATATGATTCTCAATGACGGCGGGGTGACGATTTTCGACTGCCTCGAGTTCAACGCCGACCTGCGGTGGACCGACGTGATGAGCGAGGTGGCGTTCGTGGTGATGGACCTGGAGGACCGGGGACGCCCCGATTATGCGATGCGGTTTCTGAACCGCTACTTTGAACTGACGGGGGACTACGCCGGTGTGCCTCTGCTGCGGTTTTATCTCTCATATCGGGCAATGGTGCGTGCCAAGGTGGCGGCGCTACGACTGAGTCAGCATGAGTTTTCCCCGGCTGAAACCCAGGAGATCCGCGAGGAGTTCTGGTCTTATCTGAAGCTGGCCCGCAAGTATGTGACGCGGGATGAGCCTCTGTTGATTCTGACGCATGGCGTATCCGGGAGTGGGAAATCGTATGGGACCGGGCTGCTCTTAGAAGGGATGCCGACGATTCGCGTGCGTTCAGATGTGGAGCGGAAGCGATTACAGGCGGAGCAGGCGATTCCTGATGAGCGTCTCTATACATCCGATGTGACCGAGCTGACCTATCAGCGGCTGGTGGAGCTGGCCGAGACGATTCTGGACGCGGGCTGGTCGGCAATTGTCGATGCGACGACGCTGCAGGTCTGGCAGCGTTCCCTGTTCAGCGAACTGGCGTCAGAGCGGGGAGTCCGGTTTGTTCTGCTCTGTTTTGAAGCTGAACAGGAGGTGCTGGAGCAGCGGATCGAAGACCGTCAGACGTACGAAGAAGATCCCTCGGATGCGACTCGGGATGTGCTACAGCTGCAACTCGATGTTCGCGAACCGCTGACAGCGGAGGAACAGGCGGTTTCAGTCGTCCTCCCTGTAAAACAGGAATGGACGACTGAAATGCTGGTTCATCTGGTGACTGGTTAGACACCGAATGCTGGAGGAAGCGGTGAATTATTCCGTTTCCGAAATCCAGGTGCGGGCGGCGTCCAGTTCGTGCAGGTCGAAATATTTGACCTTAGCGGAGGTGAAGGGTTTGCAGAACATGGCCATGCCCTCTTCCCATTTCTTCTCGCCGACCATGGCCAGCTTGCCGATGTCTTTGAAGTGCTTGACGTCGAACTTGATGTCTTCCCAGATCGCTTCCATAGTCCAGCCGTGAAAATCGTGGAGTACGACCAGCATGTGCAGGGGGCCGTGCTGCTGGATCAGTGTTTCGATCGTAGGAGTGAAGTCGTGGTAATCTTCCTTGACCAGCTTACCGGACATGTTGATTTCCACGTAGTTCTCAGTCTCGTGATGTATGATTTCAAGTGACATCGGTTGTCTCCTTTAAAGGTGAGAGAATGACTTACTCTCTCCAGCATAATTAAATCAGGGCTGGTTTCCAATTCGTAATGGACAGATTTCACGGTTCCTTGATAAACCCGATTGTCCTGGTTCAGGCGGTTGTCGGAACTGGTGCCAGGGTGCCGGCTGGAAAGGTCATGATCTGTGTGGCGACCCGTTCTGCCTGCGCGTGATCGTGGGTAATCCAGACGAAGGCCGGACGCTGGTTTGAGGTCTCAAGCCACTGTTGAATGATCTGCTCAAACTGCCGCGTGGTTTGCGGATCGAGGCCGGACGTCGGTTCGTCCATTAACAGGATCTGTGGGGCGAGAATTAAAGCCCGCAGCAGAGCGACGATCTGCCCTTCTCCCCCCGAGAGCGCACTGGATTTCCGCTTGAGAAACCCGTTGGGGCGTTCGAAGGAACTGAGTAGTTCCAGGACCGCGTCGACATTGTTGGATTTATCCTGGTTGATATGAAACTGCAGCGCGAATTTGAGATTGCTTTCCACGGTCCCTTCGATGAGCACGGGCCGCTGCTGCAGATAGACGACCTGGCTGCGGTAGGCAGGCAGGTCCTTGTCGGTGACGTGGGCATTTTGAAACAGAATGTCTCCCGCCTGGATTTCATCCAGCATGGCCAGAGATCGGAGGAACAGCGATTTTCCCGAACCGGTGGGGCCGACAATCGCGATCCGATCGCCGGGATGGACCTTGAGTGACAAATCACTGACGAGCCACTCCCCTGCACTGGTCTGGCGGCCGATGGAGCAGGCTTCCAGCAGACAATCCTGGTCTGTTTCCGTCGCGTCACTCAAGCGATCTGCTCCACTTCGATCTGATCGTAGAAGGTCTGCATCCGCGTTTCTGACAGGCGGGCGGGCAGGAGTTGCGTCAGGTTGTCGGCGGCGGCCGCCATTCCCCGGCGGATGGCATCAGGGACCGGTTTACCACGATGCAGGGCCACCGCGATGCCCGCGGCCAGGCTGTCGCCACAGGCGATGGGATTGACGACTTCCGCCCGGGCGGGGGTGAAGCAATAGACGTGTTCCCGCGAGGTGGCCCAGAGGGTATCTTTGCCCTGCGAAATCACGACCCAGGTGGCGCCTCTTTCGTTGATCTCCTGCATGCCTTTGATGAGCGCCTCGGTATCAGCGAGTTCGGTCATCAGGGTGCGTTCCAGTTCTTCGTGATTGGGTTTCACCAGGAACGGTTTTTCCTCGAGGGCTGCTTCCAGTTCCGGTCCGCGGGCGTCGAGAATCACGGGACAATGTGTCTCGGCGATCAGATCGCGGTAAAAGCTGGAGGGGGTCCCTGCGGGAAGCGAACCGGTGAGCACGACCACCTGGGCGGACTTGAGGTGCTTCAGGTACTCCGTCTTGAACGCCGCCAGTTCCTCTGTGGTGATGGGTTGTGCGTTTTCAACCAGTTCGGTGGTCTTGCCGGTGGAACGATCCAGGATCGTCGTGCAGACCCGGGTGGGCGTCTGTTGCGGGATGACGCAGGAAGAGACCCCCAGCTGTTCGAGTTCGTTCGAGATCAGTTCCCGCGCGAAGCCCCCCGCGGGGTAGATCGTCTCGCAGGGAGTTCCCAGGTGCCGCACCGCGATGCCGACGTTGATGACCTTCCCGGAAGAGGTCCATTGCGCAGACTGACAGCGGTTGACCTCACCTGTTTCCAGGGAGGTCACTTCCAGAATCTGCTGCCAGGCCGGACTCAAGCCGGCTGCGATAATCATAGTATCAATCCTTCACAAAGTTGAATGGGAACGGGGTCAGGGAACGAGTTCGCCGCGGAGCATAATCTGGCCCACGCGAATGCGGGTTCCCTGGAATTTGGGAGATTTCAATTCTTCATCCGGGTTTTTAAGACGAAACGCGACCGGCGTACGGTCCGGCTGTTCGGGATGAATTTCAACGGTCACGGTATGAACCTGGTTCGGGTCCAGGTTCTGTGCCAGTCGAAGCGTCGAAATTCGATGGTAGGTGCAGTAACTGTCGAAACGGGCCACCGGTTTCTGGCTCGGCTTGCCGTCAACGGTGATCAGTACCTGTCCTCCGTCGGGGCCGAGCAGATCGTAGAGGGCTGCCTGGGTTCCGCGGAAGCGGAAGGTGATGCGACTGCCGGGGGCGTCGGCTTCCCAGATCTGTCCCATGCGATTTCCGAAGCGTTTCTGCAGAATATTGTCAGCGGGCAGCTTCTTCCAGTTGCCGGTGAGCATGGATGGTTCGAGGGGAATCATCTTGGCGTTGGTCCAGTGGCTTTCGACGAAAGGCTGTTTCAGCTTGTCGGCATGGTTGACTGGTTGAGAGTCGGTTTCCATTTTCTGGATCGCGTCGCCAATGACTTCGGTGTAGATTTCGTGTCCCTGGTCCAGCGGGTGAACACCATCTTTGGAGAACTGGATGATGCCGTCTGCCAGTGGTTTGTCGGACTGAAACTTGAGTTTTCCCTGCTGTTCCAGTTCGGCAATTTTGAGGGCGACATTGATGGACGGGATGCCGTAATGGTCGGCCAGGAGTTCCATGGCGGAAGCGGCCCGCGGGCATTCTCCCTCGCGGAGTTCTTTTTCATAGTTCACACGGAAGGTGTAGACGAAGCAGATATCGGTCTGCGGATTTGCCTGCCAGATCTGTCGCACGATGCCATCCATTGAGTCCCAGATGGCTTCGGGTTGACGTCCCCCGTCATTGACGGCGAATTCGACGAAAACCAGATCGGGTTTGTGATCGAGCACATCGCGCTGGAGTCGAAAGACGCCCAGGTCACTGCCCGTTCCCCCAATGGCGGCGTGGATCTCGTGAATCCTGGCTTTGGGGAATGCCTCCTTGAGCCACTTGGTTGTCTTGACGCGCCAGCCGTTGGCTGCGGTGATGGAGCCGCCGAGATAGGCGACATTGACTTCTTTTCCCTGCTGCAGTTTCTGAAGCACATTGCCGAGGCCCTGACGGGGTTTCACCAGTTCGGCTTTGACGGCGTGGTAAGCTGGCGGTGCAGCCTGGGTAGAAAACAGAGCGGTAAAGAGGAAGAGTCCAGCTGTGAGCAGCTTCAAACAGGACAGATGCATGGCGCGGTATCTCCGGAGGCAGACTTGCGAGTGAAGTATCAGTTAACAGGCCCAGTTTAACCTATCAGCAGGCAGATTGAAATGAGCGCGCACAGACCAATTTGGAGAGCGGATTTTTCAAGAAGCCTCAGTAATCTTACAGAAGATCCTGCAGGATACCGGTCAGTTCATCGTCGGAGATTTCGCGCGGATTGCCCCGCATGCTGTTGCCCCGGGAATCAGCGACGAGTGCGGGAACCTGTTCACTGGTGACGCCCAGCTCTGAGAGTGTCGCGGGAATACCGATGCTGGCGTTTAAGGCTTCGATCTGCTGAATCAGGGAATCGGCGGCGTCGGCATCTGAGAGGGAGAGCACCGGATCGAGGTGGCGGGCGATTTCTGCGTACTGCCTTTCACAGACACTACGGTTGGCTTTGAGCGTCGAGGGCAGCATGACGGCACAGGCCAGTCCGTGCGGAATGCGACAATGGGTTCCCAGGGCGGGCGCGACGCCGTGAGCCATGCCCAGTCCGGAGTTGGCGAGTGCGATGCCGGACAGCAGAGCGGCGTGCGCCATGCTCTCGCGACCCGTGCGGGAGTTGCCATCTGCGACAGCTTGCGGCAAGGCGGGGATGGCCAGCTTCAGACCCTGCAGACTGAGTGCCCGGGGGATGGGCTGGGCGCGGCAGGAGATGTAGCTTTCCAGTAACTGGGTAATGGCATCCATGCCGGTGCGGGCGGTGATTTCGGGGGGTACCGAACAGGCCAGCTTCGGATCACAGAGGATGATGTCGGGAATCATCTCGGGAGAACGCAGGCTCTTCTTGAAAGCGGGGGCGTAGCTGGAGATGACTGCATTCTTGGTGGCTTCGCTGCCGGTGCCTGCCGTAGTGGGAATGGCCATTAAAGGGAGCGGTTTTGCTTTGAGTTGCAGCCCCTGCCCGACCCCTTCGAGGTAATCGAGCACAGTTTCGCTTTCCCGGTTGGTGATCATCGCGGCACACGCTTTGGCAAGGTCGATACCGGAACCACCGCCGATGCCGATGAGAAAGTCCCCTGCTCCCTGGGTATGGTGCTGGAGGATGTTCGTGACCTGGTCGACATCGGTCACTTCCGGTTCATGTGAGATCGTACGGATGTGTTCGCTGGAGATGCCCGCGCGGGAGAGCAGCGATTTCAATTCGTCCAGCACGCCGTTGGTTTCCAGGGAACGTGAGCCGGAGATAATCAGTGCTCGACTGCCCAGGGATGCGGCCAGGGTGCCTGCTTCCTGGAAACGATCCCAGCCAAAATGAATCTGCGGGGGAGCAAAGAAATCGTAGTGCATGGCGCTGTCTTTAGTGTATGAGAAAAATTCAGCCCGTGGCTTGCGTTGGTGACGCGTCACGCCGGGATCGGGACATAAAAAAAGGGATACACTGAAAGGAGTGTATCCCCGGGACCGTATGAACTACGGTGTGTTACTTCTGCTGCAGTTCTGCTTCGATCGTGGAGACGACTTCTTTGGACTGCGGATTGGTGCGAGTCGGGAAGCGGGCAGCGATATCGCCGTCACGGCCGATCACGAACTTTTCAAAGTTCCAGCTGACAGGACCGGAGGATTTCGGCTTGGTGTTCTGAGAGGTCAGATACTTGTAGAGTGGGTCAGCGTCTTTACCATTGACGTCAATCTTGTTGAACATGTCGAAGGTAACGCCGTAGTTCTTGGTGCAGAATTCAGAAATCTGCACTGAGGTTCCGGGCTCCTGGGCACCGAACTGGTTGCAGGGGAAACCGAGGACAACCAGTCCTTTGTCTTTGTATTTTTCGTGCAGGGACTGCAGATCTTTGTACTGGGGAGTCGCGCCACATTTGCTGGCGGTGTTGACGATCAGCAGAACTTTGCCTTTGTACTTGCTCAGATCAACGTCTTTGCCGTCCAGGGACTTCATGGTGCGATCGAGTACGGGGGGAACGGATTTCTTATCATCCTGACCGGCAATCAGAGTGGAACAAGTCAGTGCCAGCATGCTTGCCAGCAGGGTCATGGTCGTGAGGCTTCTCATCAATCTCTCCCTCATTTGGGATCCGGGCAATGTGCACGGCTCGTAAGTTAATAAAACAGACACAGGATGCTTTTCGTCGCCTCGTGCGAGAACACTACGATCCCTCCAGTGTTATCGAATCAGAATGATAACCTTACTCAAATATTACATTGATGCCTGAGTAGAATCAATTGCACAGAAGTGATTCCTGCAGGGATTGCAGGTGGGAAGCTGATTTATATGAAGCGAACAGCTGGTGAATTAGGGAGAATAACGACTTCAGGAGAGGCGGTTGGCGAGGTTGGCTTTGTGGTAGAGGGTGCCCAGCAGTTCCGAAATGGGGAAGTCATCGCTGGTGCTGTTGGCTTCGATTTCGAGTTCGTTCACCCAGCGGTTGCGGAGGTCTTTCTCGAGTTGCTCGCGGGCCGAGCTGTTCAGTTCCTGGAAGTCGAACAGTTCCACGATATAGTGTTCAGAGGTATTGTCTGCATTCGGTTTGAGGGTGAAGGCGAGATGAGCCAGTGGTTCCCTGGTGATGATAAAGTCTTCAAAGGGAGCCAGTTCGAAAGATTTTTCCAGCTCGGAAATCAGACAGTGCTGAAAAGTTTCGTAGGGACGCTTCCGTTCTCCGGGGAGCATGAATTCCTGACGTTCGTAGTTCCAGTGGACCAGCCAGTGAGGCTTTCCCTCGATGGTAGTCTGAAACAGGATGAATGCACCAACAAAGTTACTCATTGTTGTCGGGTGACCTTTCACGGGAGGATGCTGCGCTCTGGATGTTGAAACTAGATGGCCCAATCGAATTTTATCATCACAGCAGATTCAGATGTTGTTGATTTCAGCGAAAACGAGCTCATCCTCGAAGAAAGTGAGCGCAGAGCCCAGATTCCACGCTATTAGGGGAACCGCAGATTTGTGGAATTCTGAGGGAAATTCAGATTTTATGATCTTTTTCCTGTTTCCCATTGCATGCGTAGAATGGAAATTGTAGAATTACGCATAAGAGCTCACGTATGTAAAGTGAGCCTGCAAAACTAGTACTATCCCCAAAGACACCTGCCCCCTACACACCCGCCCCTGAAGGCAAACATTGTTGAGCCAACACTTTGGATCATGTTTCGCCTGAGCGTAAGAAGGTTCCTTCCATGAAAATTCATCTTATCAGTGATCATCCCGATTTACCGGATATCGAGGTCAGTGTTGATGAGTTACCCGTTGTGATGGGAAGAAGTAACAATTGTGATCTGCGTGTGCTGGATCCGATGATGAGCCGCCAGCAGTGTGAATTGACCTTCCTGAACAACTCTGTTCGCGTACGTGACCTGGAATCGACCAATGGCACGATCGTGAACTCGGAAACCGTGCATGAAGCTCCCCTCTACCCGGGCGACATTCTGACCATCGGAATGGCCAACTATGTCATCAGTTACTATGATGGCGAAGGTCAGGAAAGTTTCGAAGAGAGCTATTTCTCCGAGAACTCGGTTTAACGATTCCGCCTGAAGGCGGACCTCTCCCCTGGCTGACAGTGCAGTGGAATCGATTCCTGCACGTTGAATTTCTACTGAGAAATCGAAGCAGCCATGTCTCACTCTGAAGAACTGTTTGATGTTGTCGATGCCGACGACCGGGTGCTGGAACAACTGCCCCGCTCCGTCGTGCACGCCCGTAAGCTCCTGCATCGCGCCGCGAATATTTTCGTCTTCAATTCCCGTGGAGAACTGCTGCTGCAGTATCGCGCCGCGACCAAAGACGAGTATCCCCTGACCTACACCTCTTCTGCCTCCGGTCATCTGAGTGCCGGCGAGGATTATGCCGAGTCGGCTCGACGTGAGATGCAGGAGGAGATCGGCATCACGACTCCCCTGGAGCGACTGGCGAAATTTCCCGGAACCCCCCATAACGCTTATGAGCATACGGTGTTGTTTCGCACCGTTTCGGATGGCCCCTTCACGTTTGATCCGGTTGAGATTGAACGCGCGGAATTTTTCAACCTGACAGACATCGAACGTATGCTGGATGAAAACGAGCACGGTTTTACGCCTCCTTTCCGGCAGCTCTTTCGCTGGTACCGTGCCTGTTACCGGAATTGAGCAGTTTGCTGCCCAAGCGATCCCGGAAACCCGATCAGGGAAAACTGCAATCCGTGTAGGATTTGGGACCGGTCAGCAGTAAAATACAGTCTGTTATCCACTTTCCTTATCGTGATGAAGTCAACTATGACAGAAGATCAGGCTCGTCCTTCCGTGAATTTTGGCGTACTTTTCTTTGTCTGGGTGACGCCCCTGCTGCTGGCCGCGTATATTCTGGAGACGAACTTCGCGGTTCGTATCTCCAAAAGCCCCACCTACGACGAAACGCATTATCTGAGTACTGCGCTCACCACTGTCCATCAGGGGGCACTGGATTCGCGTATCAGTGGCGAGGGAGTGGCCCCGCTCCCGATTCTGGTGGATTACCTGCCCGTGGTCTGGTCTACCGGCGGCAAGGCCCGTCCGGATGTCTGGGAGGCAGATGTTTCCGATCCCAGGTTGATCCAGCGCGCCCGTTTCATCAACGTGCTGGTAATTGGCATTCCGACAATGTTGCTGGTTTACTGCTGGCTGTATCGTCGTCGTGGTTATCTGGCAGCGTTACTGGGCGGCTGCCTGGTGACATTCTCGCCGACATTGATCGCTCATTTTTCACTGGCGACCACAGATGCCTTTTTTACGTTGCTGGCATTGATCGCGCTGGCGGTGATGACCCGTTACTGGAAGCAGCCGACAACCTTAAACCTGTGCTGGCTGGCATTGAGTGTTTCTGTAGCGACCTCGGCGAAATACTCCGGGATTTTCCTGCTGCCCTGCACACTGATCGTCATGGTCCTGATCGCACTCCAGAAATGGACCACTTTTTCGCGCACCGCGGTTTGGACGCTGACGAAGCGTGTCACGCTGGTCTTCTCACTGTTTCTGTTGCTGCTGGTCCCGCTGACATGGGCGTGTCATCTGTTTTCGTTTACGGGACCGCTGAAGACGGTGCCTTATGCAGAGACTCCCGATTACTCTGCCTGGGTGCGGGTGCTGGGACGTGGGCCCACGGCGCAGAAAATCATGGAAGTGGCCCATAACGATCTCAAACGTCCTGCTCCGTTCGCCGGCATCCTGTTTCAGTTTCTGCATAACACAGCCGGGCACGAAGCGTATCTGCTGGGAGAGGTCTCTAAGACAGGCTGGTGGTACTATTTTCCGCTGGCCTGGCTCTGGAAAAGTACGCCCATCGAGTTGCTGCTGACCCTGCTCTGCCTGTTATTGATTCCCTGGCTGTGGCGTGATGTCAAACCGCTGTTGCGACCTGCAGAGGGGGAAGAGGGAGATTTGACTTCAATAGGCCGACAACAGAGTAACACACCAACCAGCCATGCGCCTTTGATCTGGTTGATGGCGGCGCTGGTTCTGCTGGGAATGTCGTTGACCAGTCGCTTGAATCTGGGACAGCGTTATCTGTTGACGCTCTACCCGCTGCTGTATCTGTTTACTATTGATCAGCTCTGGCGCTGGTTTCAGGAAAGGAGAGTCTGGTTGTGGGTGTTTTCAGCGATCTGTATCGGGTTTCAGTGTGCATCGATCAGCTCAATACAGCCACATTACCTCGCCTACTTCAATGACAGCGTGGGCGGGCCCTCCAATGGGCATCTTTACCTGCTGGACTCCAATCTCGACTGGGGACAGGATCTGCCTGCGGTGAAGAAGGCTCTGGATGAGTTGCCGGCTGAAGACCGTGACAAGTGCCTGCTCTACTACTTCGGAACCGCCCTTCCGGAATCATACGGCATCAAGGGGTTCGATTTGAAAGAAAGTCTGCCTGAGAATCCGGCGGACTGGAAATATTTGATCCTGTCCGTCAATCATCTGCAGGGATTCTATACACAGGTGGAGGATCCCTTTGCCGCATTTCGTAAAATCACTCCGCTGAAGCGGGCCGGCTATTCGATTTATATCTATGATCTACAGTCACCGGAAGCCAGACAGGCATTACAAGAGGCCCTGAAGAAACTGAAAAGTTACCACGATGCCCAGGAAGAGGGGGCGGTTACCGAAAACGGTTCCGCTGCTGTATCTGAACCGTCACAGTAAGTCTTTCAGCACGACTATGGTTCCGGCTGCGGTCACCTGTTAGAATAAACGAATCTTAATATGTCGCTGAGACTGTGGTTCGCCTCCTGTTCTAACCAAAGTGGGGACTGCTGTGATAAGACTGCGATTGCCGGAACTGGTTTACGCTGCGGGCCTGCTCGGATTATTTCTGACGGACTCGTCCTCTGTATGCGGAGGCGAGATCGAGTTTAACCGTGATGTGCGGCCGATCCTTTCCGATCTCTGTTTTCAGTGTCACGGCCCCGATGCCTCTCAACGCCAGGCCGATCTGCGGCTCGATCAGGAGAGCGGTCTCCTGGGAACCAAGGCTGACCCGGGAGTGGTGCTTCCCGGAAACGCGGCTGAGAGTGAATTATTCAAACGACTGCTGACGACTGATCTGGAACTGGTAATGCCTCCACCGTCGTCAGAGAAGCAGATCACAGCAGACCAGATCGATACCATCAAACGCTGGATCGATGCGGGGGCCCGCTGGCAGAAACACTGGGCCTTTATTCCACCCCGACGCCCCGAGATTCCCCAGGTCAGTCAGCAGGCCTGGGTGCGTAATCCCATCGATGCGTTCGTGCTGGCACGGCTGGAAGCAGAGGGGTTGAAACCCTCTCCCGCGGCAGATCGATCGACGCTGCTCCGCCGACTGAGCCTGGACCTGACCGGTCTCCCCCCTGCTCTGGCAGAACAGGATGCGTTTTTTCAGGATGAGTCCCCCGATGCTTACGAACGCCTGGTGGATCGTCTGCTGGCGTCACCCCATTATGGCGAGCGGATGGCGCTGGAGTGGCTCGATGCGGCCCGCTTTGCTGATACCAGCGGTTATCAGACCGACGGGGAACGGCATATGTGGCGCTGGCGCGAATGGGTGATCAATGCATTCAACAGCAATCAGCCTTTCAATCAGTTTACCATCGAACAGCTGGCCGGGGATCTGCTGCCGAACCCTACGCTGGATCAACTGGTTGCCACCGGTTTCAATCGAAATCATCGGGCGAATTCCGAAGGGGGAATCATCTTTGATGAATACCTGCTGGAATACGCGGTCGACCGGGTCGAGACCACAGGGACGGTCTGGCTGGGACTGACGGTGGGATGCGCCCGCTGTCACGAGCACAAATACGATCCTGTTTCGCAGAAAGAATTTTACCAGCTGATCGCCTTTTTCAATAACATTCCCGAACGGGGGCGTGTGATCAAATACGGGAATGCAGCCCCCTTCGTCAAAGCACCGACTGCTGCTCAACAGCAGGAACTGGACGAATTGAAACAACAGATCAGCGAACTGGAAGGGAAGCTTAAGTCCGCCGAACCTGAGTTGAAGGGTCTGCAGAAACAGTGGGAGGCGAAGCAGCCTTCAGCCGACCTGGAACTCAAACATCCACAGCAGCACCTGGCCTACCGGATTGACTTTAACGGCGAACTGAAGCTGCAGGTCATCGGCAAACAGCAGATGGATTACTATGCAAACCGGACCAATGCTTCGAGTGATGTGGAGAGATACGAGCAGGATGGATCAACCAGCCAGGCCCAATTCGAGCCGACTGCAGAAGGACAGGCGCTGAAACTTAATGGCACCGAACAGCATGAAGTTAAAGAGTTGAGAGAACCACAGGGTTTCAAACTGGATGGTCAAAAGCCGGTCCATTTGAAAGGAGACGCGAAGCCGATTTTGAGTGACAAAGATCCGTTCTCGGTCGTCTTTCAGGTCAACCCTGCTCAACCAGACGGAACGATTCTGGCATCACTGACACCGAAGCAGGATGAGAGCGGCTTTCGGATCTTTCTCAAAGAGGGACGACTGCAGATCAACATGGGGCCGCGCTGGCTCGATGATGCGGTTTTGCTGGCAGCCCGCGACAAGCTGGAACTGAACCGCTGGTCGCATGTGGTTCTCACCTATGCGGGGAATTCGCAGGCAGGCGACATCCAGCTGTATGTCAATGGAGAGCCACAGGAACTGGAGGTCAAACTCGATTATCTGACCGGCGGGTTTGCGTTTCCTGCGCCGTTCGTGTTTGGGGCCTATCATGATCGCGATTACTTTCGCGGGCTGGTTGACGATTTCCGAATCTACCGAACGCAGCTGACCCCAGACTGGGTAACCCTCGACCTGGTGCGAGAGTCGGTTCCCGAAATTCTGAAGATTCCTGTCAATAAACGAAGTGCAGGCCAGCAGCTGAAAGTGACGCGCTACTTCATGACGTATCGGGCACCGACGGAATACCGTCTCGCTTTCTTTAATTTGCGGTCTCTGAAAGAAAAGCAGTTCGCATTGGAACGTCGTCTGCCAACCAGCATGGTGATGCGGGAGCAGGACGAAATGCAGCCCACCTTCGTACTCATGCGAGGCGAATACGATAAACCGGGCGAGCAGGTCTCTGCCGACGTTCCGGCCAGTCTGGGAACGTTGTCCGCCGATCTGCCCCGCAATCGACTGGGGCTGGCCCGCTGGCTCGTCGATCCGGCAAATCCGTTGACGGCACGTGTGATCGTGAACCGCTACTGGCAGATGTATTTTGGAAATGGACTGGTCAAGACGACCGAAGACTTCGGTTCACAGGGTTCCTGGCCGACGCATCCCGAACTGCTCGACTGGCTGGCGACCGAGTTCATTCGCACGGGTTGGGATGTGAAACGGCTGCAGAAGCTGATTGTCACATCCGCGACCTACCGGCAGTCATCGCATGTCTCGCCTGCCTTGTTGAAAGCGGATCCCGAGAACCAACTGCTGGCGCGGGCGGCCCGGTTGCGTCTGCCTGCGGAGATGATTCGCGATCAGACGCTGTCTGTCTCCGGTCTGCTTCGTCCCGAGATCGGCGGTCCTTCGGTCAAACCCTATCAACCTCAGGGAGTCTGGAAGGAGATTGCCAGCCAGGTCTACGAACCGGGAACCGGAGCCGAACTGTATCGCCGGAGTATGTATACCTACTGGAAACGCACTGTGCCTCCCCCGATGATGGCGACCTTCGATGCGCCGTCCCGCGAGACCTGTATCGTCAAACGTTCGCGGACCAATACGCCGCTACAGGCCCTGGCGCTGCTCAACGATGTGACCTATGTCGAAGCGTCCCGCAAGCTGGCCGAGCGGATGCTCGATCAGAAAGTCCAGACGCCGGCTGGCCGGATTCGGTATGCGATGCGGGTTGTGCTGGCGCGTGAGCCGAGTGATCGCGAGCTGGATATCTTTCTTAAGGGATGGGAGCGTTATCAGAGCCGATTTGCGGCGCAGCCTGAAGCGGCGAGGAAGTTCCTCGACGTGGGTGAGTCGCGGCCGGCGATTCAGTACGACCCTGCGGAGCACGCTGCTTTTACGGTGATTGCCAGTCTGATATTAAACCTGGATGAGACCATTAACAGGGAATAACCGATGCAGAACAGGACAGATCAACTGACAATGCAGGTCAATCGCCGGTCATTTCTGCGCCAGAACACCGCCGGTGTGGGGCTGGCAGCGCTCGCGACGCTGCTTACGGAATCACAGTCAGGCAATCTGCAGGCGGCTGAGTCGAAGCCGGCTGTCACCAGCGGTCTGCACTTCCCCGCACGGGCGAAACGGGTGATCTACCTGAGTCAGTCGGGGGCACCTTCGCAGCTCGACCTGTTCGACTATAAGCCGGGGCTGAAGAAGTTTCACAAGACAGAACTCCCTGATTCGATCCGCCAGGGCCAGCGGTTGACGGGGATGACCTCCGGCCAGAAGAGCTTCCCGATTGCTGCGTCGATGTTCAAGTTCGCCCAGCAGGGAGAGTCCGGCACCTGGATGAGCGAACTGCTGCCTCACACGGCGAAGATTGCAGACGAGATCTGCGTGGTCAAATCGCTATTCACCGAAGCCATCAATCATGATCCCGCGATTACGTTTCTGCAGACCGGCAGTATTCAGGCGGGACGCCCCAGCATGGGTTCCTGGATATCATATGGGCTGGGGAGCGAAAACCGGGATCTGCCGACGTTTGTGGCGCTCACTTCGGGAGCCGGCGGACAGCCTCTGTATGATCGTCTCTGGGGAAGCGGATTTCTGCCCACGAAACATCAGGGGGTGAAGTTCCGACGCTCCAGTGATCCGGTGCTGTTTCTCTCCAATCCGCCGGGGATCGACTCCGAGCTGCGACGCGAGATGCTGGATGAATTGGGAACGCTGAATCGGATCGCGCTGGACGAAAAAGGTGATCCTGAAATTGCGACCCGCATCTCCCAGTACGAACTTGCGTTTCGGATGCAATCCTCGGTTCCGGAGCTGGCCGATCTGTCGCAGGAATCAGCCGAGACTTTTGAGCTCTATGGAGAACAGGCGAAACAACCGGGCACGTACGCCGCGAACTGTCTGCTGGCCCGTCGTCTGGCCGAACGGGGCGTGCGGTTTATTCAACTGTATCACCGCGGCTGGGATCATCATCTCAATCTGCCGAGTAAGATTAAGCAGCTGACCGGAGAGACCGACCAGGCGACGGCGGCGTTGATTCTCGATCTGAAACAACGGGGCATGCTGGATGACACGCTGGTTGTCTGGGCGGGAGAATTTGGTCGAACCGTTTACTGCCAGGGGACGCTCACCGCATCGAATTATGGCCGCGATCATCACCCGCGGTGTTTCACAGTCTGGGCTGCCGGCGGCGGAATGAAGCCGGGAATGACATACGGGGCGACCGACGATTTCAGTTATAACATCACCGAAAACCCGCTACCCGTGCATGACTTGAATGCGACGATCCTGCACTGCCTGGGAATTGATCACAAAAAACTGACGTTCAAATTCCAGGGCCGCGACTACCGCCTGACCGACGTGCACGGGAACGTGGCACAGCCGCTGTTGAGTTAACTTCTTGTCACTCTACCAATAATCAGCTGGAGTCCGGGCCTCAGTCAGCCGTTTCTGAAAAATGCGGGAACTTGACTGTGCCGAGACGCGTCATTGAGTGAGACCGTCGCCGGCTCTGCCGGGACGCTGCATCGCAATTCACTATCTGACAAGGAGTTCAAGAGATGAAACGCTGGTCTGTTCCTCTACTGGTCGTGCTGGTTATCGTCAGTCTGGTTTCCAACAGCTTGTGGAGTGCGCCTGAAGCGGAGTCGGATCAGGACAAGGTGTCAGCCTTACTGAAACGTATCGAACAACTGGAGCAACGGGTTGAACAGCTGGAAAAGACGCACCCATTGACGATTGTGCCTACACATCCCCAGGTGCAGTTGAAAGATCTGCAACCGAACGTGCCTCCTGCATCCACAATTCATCGACGCTGGAAAGAGCAGCAGATTAACGGGATGAAATATTACATCGTCCCGCTGCAGTCATCCCAGGTGGAAAGCGACATCAAAAGCGTTGCCCCCAGTCTGCCTCTGCAGGCGGATCCAACTCCGCGCTCCCCGGGTACTGATTGAATTCGCGTAATCTTTTCTCGCGTGCTCTCGTACACTCTCATCCAGACTGCGGGGCGGTTATACTGTCGGCTGGCCCTTTGAGGGCTGAGAACTTACCAGATCAGCATGCAGGCAACAGGCAAACATGCTTGAAAGATTGCCTGCAACAGGACACCGATAGAGACCCATGGAACTGACCCCAACCGAACTGAAACGCCTCGACGACCAGACGCTGCTCATCACCTGGAGCGACGGACAGCGGAAACGCTATGCGGTCTCTGACCTGCGTAAGGCCTGCCCCTGTGTGATGTGTCGCAATGAACGCAAGGCGGCCGAACACGCACCACAGCAGCTGACGATTCTGGCCCCGACCGAACTGGCACCGCTCAAAATCGACCGCATGGCACTGGCCGGCAACTACGCCTACCGCATCACCTTCAGCGATGGTCACAACACGGGCCTGTTTACCTTCGAGCACCTGCGCGAACTGGGCGAAGTTGAGGAATAGCGTCAGCACGTCGCGAAAGTGGAACGCTATTTCAATTCCTTGTCTGAGATAAACGAGCCGCCGCGGATCAGTTTATTCTGGCCGTTGCGATGGTCGATGATCTGAGTTTCGATGATCCCCTTCTCTCCGTCATCCGTTGTGACGGGCAGGCCTCGCGGGAGGTCCAGCGCATCAATCGTGAAGGTGGAGTCAGGGATTTCCTGGTTGACTTTAAGCCATTTCAGCTGCATGGTGACGTGATGATCGATCCAGCGGTTGGTGGATTCATACTGCACCGGCACCCAGACATTGGATCGTTTCTGCCAGGTGACCTGATTCTGAATGACGGGTGTGGTCTTAAATTGCGGGGGCATGCCCGACTTCATGTAGAAACGGTAACTGACGAGCGTGTAGCCTTGTGCCGGGTCGAATTGCAGAATGAGCTTAGTGTCTTTTGGGTTGTCCTTGTTCAGGGTGACTTCCGTGAGACCCGCGGCGGTGGTCTCGATCTGTTCCGCTTGATATTGCTTTAACCATTCCACGAGATCGGGAAGGAAAAAGTGCTCTCGGCGTTTACGGGTTTGGGTCTGCATCAGTTCCGCAGTTTTAACCAGCCCCATCACGCGGACATCGAATGGCGAATAATAACCGCCCGGGTGCGCGTCCGGCTCATAAATGCGTACGCTGGTTCGATTCCCTTCCGTGTGAATGCTCATCTCCGGCGTGCGGATCCACGTTGATAGTGAGGTCTGAATCTCCGGTTTCTCTTCGTATCGCAACAGGGGCTGTTTGACTGTCTGATCAAAGCGGACTTTCTGGAACCGGTCGGCAAACCAGCACTCTGCGTCAAAGAGGATCGTGGCTTCTTCCGGTTGCGTTTTGGGAAAGGAAATGCGCGTCGTCGCCTGGAAATGCCCCGCTTGCAGCTGCATGCGTTGTTGAATCATGCGTTCCACCAGCGTATGCCACTGTTGTTGTAGAGGGGACGCTGTTTGCGTTTTCGATTCCGCGGTCTGAGCTGAGGTCAGCAGCAGACAAGACCAGAGGCAGGCGAACAGACAACAGCCACGGAATGCTGGTAACAGGTTCATCGGCGTCTCCCTTCACTGGTTGAGTGGAACGCGATAGCATCGCGCTATCGGATAGTGTACTATAGGTTATGTGTCGAAAGAAAGCCGTAAATCTTCGAATCTGAAATCACAACGGGAGCCCTGCGATGGGAACTGCGGGCGATGCCGGGGGATGAACCGTGAGCTTGTCCTGGACCATGACTATCGATCAGAATAGGCACACAGAACCCGTATCTAAATGAATTACAAAGATCAATTAAACGGAAGAGACTATGGCCGGACTGGCAGACCGCTTACCGATGCTCGTTGAACTGCTTAGTGAGGATCGGGAAATCGTTCGGGGAAATGCAGCCGATCCCCAAAAGGACTGGAATGGCAGTTGCAGCAGCACGTTGGCCAGCGACTTGCGTTTCTTTGCGATCGCCGATTATTTTCTGAAGCACGACATCGCCTCGTTTCAGTCTCAACTTTCAGAGGCGGTCGAAATCAGGATTGAGATGTTCGCCCGTTCCGACAAAGGAGAGCCCATTGACGGTTCTTATCTGACAATGCTCTGTTACAAATCGCTGTTCGATGCCCTGGGGGCCTGTGACATGAGTCGTGCCGAACAGTTGGCGGCACATCTCGGCGGACGTGCGGAACTGGAGCGCGAACATGACCATCCGTTTGATTATACGCTCGGTTACACTCTGCGTGCCTTCGTGTTGCGCGATCAGAAGCAGATGCAGGAATGGACTCCGAAATTCGTGGATCAGTGTCATAAGTCGAAAATGACGGATTTCCTGGGGTATGGTGCTGTCTTTCAGGCTCTGATCAGTCGAGATACAGCGGGCGTGAATGACGGACTGGCGAGCATCGTCCAGGGACATCAGAAACAGTCGAAAGGGAGCGGTATCTTCGTGAGCACTGACGATGAATTACTCTGCGTGTGGGGGCTGGGGCTGGCCAATCTGGCACGGGCACACGGAATTCCGTCCGAAGCCGTTCCGCCACTGATTCCCCGGGAATTGTTGAGTCCGGTGAATCGCAGGTTTGAGTAACTGCTATCAAACGTTGTCCTACCTGTCTGTTTGAGAATCATTCCGGAATAAGTCACAACATGGGTCACTCAGTTATCGAATTTCAAGGACAACAGCTGCGGTTGCACGACTCGAAAGTCAGGTGCGTTTATGAGGGGCTGCTCTATGAACGCGACCGACTGGGTGCTTCGGAACTGCCCCGCAATGTGAACCGATTATTTGACCGCTGGGAGTCAGAGCGGAATGGTCTGTTTCAGGCTCCGGGCTGTATCGACCTGGAACTGGATGACTGCCTGCAGGATCCCGAGGATGTAGAAGCCTGTCTGAAACTCGTAGATCAGCTGGAAGTCCACATTCGGGGGCTCACTCTTCCGGTGCCTGGCGTCTTTGGCGACATGAAAGAGCTGCTGGGATTTCGCGAGATTGTCCCGTTCGTCGAACCGCAGAAAATCATGTTGCCTGTACTCGAGCAGTTTCGAGAACTGTTGCAGAATGGCAGGGAGTGACTTTGCTTTGCGTGTCTTTCGGGCCTTGCGTGGTCTCTCCTGTTGCTGAGTGTAACAGATTTCGAAGTTCCCGCTGCGTGCTTACTTTTCTGTGGGCTCTTCTGCCAGATATTCTTCGGCGTACTGGCGCGACTCGGGGGCCTCGGTTTTGTCCAGCAGATATTTTGCGATCTCTCTCTGATCGTGATCGACGGCGGCTTCCAGCGGGCAGGTATGATCCACTTCATCACGGACGTTGGGATCGGCCCCTTTTTCGATCAGAAACTGAATCAGTTTCAGGTTCCCCCGCTCAACCGCATCGTGCAGAAAGAGGCCTTCATTCGAAAAATTTATTTCGAGTTCCAGCATGGTCATTCCCTCATCGAACAGTTTTTTCAGACCTTCGATATTTCCGCTGGCGATGTACTCATCGACTTCCACCCACTGGGTATGTTCGGAAAGTTCTCCGGTAAACGGGTTGATTAACCTGGGGCGTTCTGGTCAGGTGTGGGGATTTGTTTGTGGGGATTTGTTTGTGGGGATTTGTTTGGTGCGGTTGGGGAGTGTTCTGTTGTTTGTCGCGTGGCGGGCGGACACATGGGTCCGCGCCCTACGGTTGGGGTTGGGGAGTTGAATGTGGATTGTGTGGTTGAGCTGAGACCTCTTGTTGCCTGCGGCAATCCCGGATTTCATCCGCGACCACCCGGTTGGGGATTTCATCTGGTGCCGTCGGGGAGTGTTCCGGGGTTGTTTGTCGCGCGGCGGGCGGACACGTGGGTCCGCGCCCTACGATTGGGGTTGGGGAGATGAATGTGGATTGTGTGGTTGATCTGGGACCTCTTGTTGCCTGCGGCAATCCCGGATTTCATCCGGGACTACCCTGGGGTTGTGAGGGGAATGGGTTTTGTTGTCGGTTGGTGGGTTGGTTGTTTGATCAATTACCGGCGGCTAGCGCCTTGCCGCTCAGAGTATTTAGTTTCCTGGTTAATCGACTACGGTTGTCATGGGGCCTACGGCGGCGGTGGTGCTGTGGCCCAGGGGGTATTTTTTCAGGAGCTCCTGGATGTCGTCCAGGGAGATGTTGTTTAAGAGTTCGAGATCGTCTGCGACGGAGTAGTACTTCTGGCGGTAGACCCAGTTGCCTCCCAGGGAGGAGAGGCGGCCCATGGGGCGTTCGCTGCGGAGGACCAGTCGCGAGGCGAGTTTGTTTTTGGCACGGTCCAGTTCTTCCTGGGTGATGCCGCGCTGGTTCACGTCGTCGAAGATCTGCTGGATCAACTGGAGGTTACTTTCAATCAGATCAGGTTCGGAACAGAGGTAGGTCAGCCAGGTGCCGCTGCCGTCGTATTCGTTGAAGCCGATCTCGGCGGATTCGGCCAGGCCGGGGTCGACCAGCTTCCAGTACAGGCGGCTGTTGGAGTCGTCGCCGATGACGACCGCGAGGATTTCTGCGGGGAGTCGCAGGATGTCGCGGGCGGAAGGAGCCGGAGCGAGCTGCATGATGTGCTGCTGCTGGGTCTTCTTCTCGGTGATGATCTGCGTACCGGTTTTGGGCTGGGCTTCGTCGGTGGGACGGTCTGTCTGTCCGCCGGGCCAGTGGTCGCAGAATTTGTGTGCGAGCTCGAGGACCTTGTGCCAGTCCGCGTTGCCGGCGACCGCGAGGGTGAGGTTACCGGCGAGGTAATGTTTCGCGTGGTAGTCTCGCATCTGCTCGGCGGTGAGGTCGGTGATGGACTGCACGGAACCGAGGATGCTCTGCCCCAGCGGGTGTCCCTGGAAGTGGGCCTGCATCACTTTTTCGTAAGCGGTGAAGCTGTGCAGGTCGTCGTACATGCCGATCTCTTCGAGGATGACTTTCTTCTCGATGTCGAAGTCTTCCTGGCGGAGGGTGGGATGAATCAGTGTGGAGAGCAGCTCCATTGCGGTGTCGATGTACTCGGGGAGAAACGAACCGTAATAGAGGGTGATCTCTTCGCTGGTCGAGGCGTTATAGTTCGCACCGATCTCGTCGAAGATGCGGTTGACATCGTCGGCCGTGTATTTTTCGTTCCCTTTGAAGGCCATGTGCTCGAGGAAGTGACTGACGCCGGAGACGTCGGCGGTTTCATCGCGCGAGCCGGTGCGGACGAAGTAGCCGATGGCGAGGCTGTGTGCGTTGGGATTGAGTTCGGCGATGATCTGCAGGCCGTTGTCCAGTTTGGTTTCATGAAAGATCACGGGGCACCTCCAGCGGTTTGGGGCCGATCGTTAAGACGGTGAAATTGGCGGCGGGATGAGCGTGGACATAACCAAGAATACGGTCGGTCGTGAGCTGCTGAATTTCGTCGTGAATCTGATCGAGGGTCGTAATATGTTTGAGATAGAACCAGTCGCGGGCGATCGAAGCGGCGCGGGAGGACGTGGATTCCTGCGACATGATCAGCGAGCTTTTGGCGCGGGCCTTACAGCGTTCGAGTTCGGAGATGTCGATGCCTTCGCCGAGTCGCTGGAGTTCGTGGAGCGTGACGTCGAGTGTTTCCTGGGCCCGTTCGGAGGTGGTGCCTGCGTAACAGAGGACGCGCCCGATGCCCGGCATGCCGACGAGCGAGGCGGAGACGGTGTAGCAGAGCCCCCGCTTTTCGCGGACTTCGGTAAACAGGCGGGCGCTCATGCCGCCACTGAGGATGCCGACGGCGGCCCAGGCGGTGTAATAGTCGGGATGGCCGTAGGGGACGGCGTCATAGGCGACGCCGAGGTGTGTCTGAGTGGTTTCCTGTTCGGTGAAGAACGTTTTCTCGGTCGGGAAATCCAGAGCGGGTTCTTCGCGGCCGGCACTGGGTTCCCAGTCGCCGAAGAGGCTTTCGATGAGGTCGCGGACTTCGTCGAAGTCGATGTTGCCGGCGATCCCGATGATGGTGTCGTCGGGGTGGAAGCCTTCCTTGTAATGAGTGCGGACATCTTCGATGGTGATGCCTGCCAGGTGCGCGAGTTCGCCGTCACTGGGAAGTCCCCAGGGAGCGGGAAAGGCGCGGCGTTTGAGTTCGACGAGAGCTTTCTGCCGGGCATCGTCTTCGACGGACAGCAGAGCCTGGGCGACGCCGGCACGGGAGGCATCGAACTGGTCCTCGGGCAGATGCGGTTCACGAATGATGTGGGCGTAGATTTTGAGGGTCTCGCCGATTTTGTCCGCGAGGGTTGCCCCGGTGAAGGTGATGTGGGCGTTGGAGACCCCTTCATGTCGCTGGACGCCGAGGTTGTCGAGGGCGCTGGAGAGCTGCTGGCTGTCATACTCCCCTGCTCCGCGGGAGATCAGATCGGCGAGGATGCTGGCGGTGCCGCGTTTGTCGGGGGGATCGTAAATGCTGCCGCCGGGGACCATGATCGTGAATGCGGCCGACTGGACGTCGGGCATAGACTCGGTCACCAGTGTCAGCCCGTTTGGAAAACGATGCGTTTGAATCAGTTGTTTGCCCATACGGGTTGCAACCTTCCTGACTGGAGAGACGGTATAAACTGTGAGCAGAACGGGTGTCGCGGTGGGTCTCTGATGAAAGGAGACAGCGTTTGTCGTTCTGCAGTTGGATGTTATCTGAAATACTGGGGCGATCTTAGCGATTTGGCTGGTGAATTGGTAGTGTCATTTCGGGGTGGGATGGGGGCGTTGCTGCAAATGATCTGCAGGTGTGCATCCCCGTTCGTTGAGAGCGGTTTGTGGTCCCTTCGAGGGGGATCTATGTTCGATTATCGCGAGGCGGGCGGACACGTGGGTCCGGACCCTACGGAAGGGGTTGGGGAGTTGAATATGGATTGTATCGTTGAGCTGGGACCTCCTGTTGCCTGCGGCAATCTCGGATTGCATCCGAGACCATCTATGAAGAATATCTTGTCAAGTGATTTTATTCTTTGCGCATGGATTCCTTTCTGAGACACAATCAAGCGGTACGCTCAACCATCTATTCGGGATCGACCACTGTTGCAGGCCGTCGCCATTAAACATCCGTACGAAGAACGCCCCATTCACCCTGACGAAGGTCGAAGAGTTTTCTCCGCCTTCATGGCCTCGGTCGGGGTCGTTCACACATTCCCGATTGATTTTGTCTCTGATGTTATTAATTCAAATCTGTCTTACTCGTCAGCCTGTTTCAGGCAGGCTGGTGTGTCGCTGTGAATGGTTCGCCTGATTTCATGATCGCGACCATCATTCCCAGCAGACGCCTGGCGATCGCCACGATGGCTTTTTTAGCCTTCAAGCGTTTTTTCAACCTCTCGTAGATCGTCTTCCAGCGCGGTACGCGATACACCAGTTGCCAGGCGGCCTCCACCAGCGCCCAGCGCAAATAACGGGAACCTGCCTTTTCGATGTGGAGTTCCTTCATCTTCCCGGCACTTTCCCGTTGTCCCGGTGCCAGGCCCGCATAGGCAACTACCTGCTTCTGAGAGTCAAATCGATCGATGTCTGCAATCTCCGACAACACAACTTCCGTGGTCACAAAACCAACGCCCGGGATGCTCTGCAGCAGTTCCCGCTGATGCTGTTCACGGATCGGAGCTGTCCCGGCAAAGTCGACCAGTGCCTGGTTGGCTGAC